>JAGZAC010000056.1 GCA_018370615.1 Clostridiales bacterium | reverse complement strand
AGCTTGCGCATGTGTTTGTACAGATGGACAACTGCCGCCATAAATACGGGACAAAACACCAGCGCCACAATGGCAAGCTGCCAGTGAATGACAAACAATATAATGACCACCGCAATGGTTTGAATTACATTGATAATTAAATAGGGAAATCCTTCCACCATAAACCAGTAGATACTGTCTGCGTCTGAAAACACCTGGTTCATGAGAGAACCTGTCTGCCGCTTAGAAAAAAAGCTGATCGACAGCCGCTCGATGGAATGAAAAATCACGTTTTTCAAATCATAGGTGATTTTCGGGACAATCCGGGCGGTGAGCACCTCATTGATCATATTAACCAGCAGCGCCAGTAGTCGGGCGGATACAATAAGAAAGATTACCAGCGCCACCTGTCCGTAAAAATTCCCTCCTTCGGTAAGTACCTGGTCGAAGAAAAATCCGGAACTGATGTACGGCGTCACCACTCCAAGGAGCGTGGACAATGTCATGGCAGCAAGTATGGCGATCACCTGCCATTTGTACTTTACAATAAACGAACCCATTCTTCGAACCACGCTCATCCGATTCATACAGGCGGGACAGAGCTTTCTGCTCTGGTCCGGATACAGCCTGCCACACTTGGGACAATGACGGTCGTCCTCTTTTTCCCCGGGAGGCGTAAATTCTCCCTTTTCCTTGTATTCATTGAGGCAGGCGCAAAACCGGATCATTTCCTCCATTTTATAGCAGGAAAGATGGGTGATCAGCACATATGCCTCTTTTGCAGTATCAAAGGCTGTGAGAATACAGCCGGAAATCTGCTGCTCCACACGAAAATCCGTAAGCGTTTCCAGAGCATATTCATCAAAGGACAGCTGCCCAAATTTCACGTCCAATCTTCGGCGGTCCAGTGGTCCCACATGCTCCTTGGGCACAATCAGTTGGATTCCGCCGATGAGCGTCAAGGTATCCTTGGTTACAAAAATCCAGTTGTCACAATTTGTGCCCTCTTTGTTTCTATCTGCGTATACTGAAAGTAGTGCGTTCTCCCGCGTTATCCCCCGTTTCGCTGCAGCTTCGTATACGCCGGCCGGTATTTGTTCAATTTCTGTCACGATTTCCTCCGTTTCTTTCTGCTATACCGTCGTCTCTTCTTCTGTTGCAAGATGTTGAATACCAGGCAAGGCTCCCCTTGTTAGGGGAGCTGTCACCGGTAGGTGACTGAGGGGTAGCCCTTGCATTTTTCCATTAGTCATTTGCCGCGACAACACCTTGCAATAAAACGCTTCTCCCCTTTTTCAAAAAGAAAACCTCTGCATAAGATACCGCAAAAATAAAATCTCTGCTGCATATCCAGTTGCAAAGGTTTTTCTATCAAATTCTCAATTGTGCAGAACTTATCTGCGCTTGAGTTCCTCGGGCTTCATACAATCCTCCAGAGGAATGTCTACAGCGTCAGGGAAGGTAAAGCCGTTCTTCTTGAAGGTTTCATAGTCAAAGGCATCCAGTTCGTCATATGCCAGTTTATGAAACTCATAGAAGTTGGGCCACCATTCGTAGCCGTCGCCCAGGTTATGATACAAGAATGCCTCTGCAATCTCAATACCCAAATTGTGTCCAATATAATGGCCGCCCATTGCAAGCACGTTGCAGTTGTTGCCAGTGATGCAGCGAAGGGCCGAAGGTACATTTTCTACAACTGCCGCATGAACATGGGGGCACTTGCTGGCAGCAATATGAATCCCCATACCGGTGCCGCAGAAGATCAGTGCGCGCTCGAACTCTCTCTCAGCAATTTTTGCGCCCACACGCAAGCCGATTCTGTGGAACATCTCGGGATTCTTTTCGTCCGTAGTCTTTACGCCGATATCTGTACAGGTCCAGCCGCACTTTTCCAAATGGGCAACCACAGCGTTTTTCAATGCAACGCCTGCAAAATCCGCAGCAACCAAAACCTGCTTATCCTTTACTGTTTTCATCTATGTAATCCTTTCTTTTCACCATATATATTGGCTTTTATGAAAAGCCTGTTTCTGCATTGTAGCATTGTCTGACAGAATTGTCAATATATTTTGAACAATTTTGAAATATTTTTATTCCTCTCCGTCCGGGACAAACTCCACAATTGCCCGAAGCAGCTGCACGTGACGATCCAGCTCCTCCAGTTTTTTCTCATCTCCCTGGATCCCCGGCGCATCGGGAGAGCGGACCGCCAGAATCGTATCTGCAGGCATCATCCGCGCACCGGAAAAATACCGGTAAAACGCAGTGTCCCCCAGCCGAATCCCATATTCGTCGGCAGCACTTTCCGGCAGCTCCTCCCCAAAAATATCCGACAGGGGCATAAAGCCCTCCATATCCCGAATCTGGGCATGCAGTGCCGGATCCAGCATGCAAAGCATATGCTTTGCCGCTGTAATTTCCATCTGAAAACGGCTGTAAGAGGCGCTCAACCCTTCATAATCCGGATAATACCCTCCCTCTTCCTGCTTCTCGGCGATTTGTTCCTCCGTGAGGTAGGTGTTGTCGGTAAAGCTGATAGCTTTTTCTCCGTCGCCGTTGTAGTCGTCCATCACCTGTGTAATGGCCTCCTCCAGCTCGGAATACCGGCTGCCAACAAACGCCACCGGTCCAGTGTACATAATATACACATCCGGCGCCACATAAGTGACGATCTGCCACACCAAAACCACTGCAATCACCAGGCCAAAGATGCTCAGACCTGCGTGCCACTTGTGCTGATACCAAAAGTTTTCCAGCCGCCCGACTTTTTTTCCGGTGTACTTGGTTTCATATTGGTTTTGCTGGTCCTCTCCCTTTGCCCGCAATACCCGCATAGCCGCAGACATGGGAATTTCCTCCTCTTCCTCTGCAGAAGACTGCACGGCCTTGTCCTGATCTTCTTCCGGAAGCTTTTTCCTTTCCTCGTCCTTCATTTTTCACCCCATATATGTGGAACCAAAAACGTTCCAATAAAAGCGCAGCGCCCCAATCGGCATATGCCGAAAATGGAGCGCTCCCGATAACTTCAATTCTTCTTAGCTCTGGCAACTTCCAAAATTTTCAGGTGGACCTCACCGCAGGGAGCTGTGTAAGATACTTTGTCCCCTGCCCGCGCACCCATCATGGCGCTGCCGATGGGACTGCGGTCCGTAATCATGTTCATGGCCGCATTGACCTCGTTGGACCCCACCATAATATATTCGACTTCTTCGTCAAAGGTTTCGTCATACACCTTTACCTTAGAGCCAATGTTGACAACATCATCCTTCAGTTCCGACTCGTCGATAATCTTGGCGTTCTTGATCAGCTCCTCCACCTCGGCAATCCGGGCGTAGCACTTTGCCTGGGCATCTCTGGCCTCGTCGTACTCGCTGTTCTCGGAAAGGTCTCCGTGACTTCTGGCCTCTGCCAGCTGTACTTTAATTTCCGGAACCCGCACATCCTTCAGATATGCAAGCTCATCCAGCAGCTGCTGGTACCCTTCTTTGGTATATAAAGTGAAATCGGTTTCGTTTGTCATGACTGTATCCTTTCAATTTTGTTTTTTATACTTTATTCCTGCAGCAAGGCATTATATGCCGCCGCAAGCTGATTGTCTTCTTCATCTGTGAGTGTATAGATGCTTCTCTCTGCAAGGGCCTCATCCAGCTCTTCCACAACATCCGGCGTTACGCCGACACCGTCAAAATTATCCGAGAAGGGCGGACAGTAATACCGATACGTGTACTTAAAGCCAGTTCCATCTCCAAAAGAATGAATGGTCTGCATGCTTCCCTTGCCGTAGGTCTGGACACCTACTACCAGCGCCTTTTCATAGTCCTGGAGAGCGGAGGCAAACAGCTCTCCAGCGCTGGCCGTTCCCTCGTTGACCAAAACAACCATGGGCATATCCAGCTCCTGGGCATCGGAAGTATATACCACCTCTTCATTCCCGTCTTTATCGATTGTACGAATGACCGGTCCTTCCGGCAGGAGCGTATCCAGTACGCTGCACACGGAATCCAGATCTCCGCCAGGATTATACCGCACATCTAAAATCAGACGCTCCACTCCCTGCTCCTGCAGCGACTGCACGGCAGCTGCAAACTGTTCTGGAGTGCCGCCGTCAAAGGAAGTAATCTGAATTACCCCCACAGTAGGATCTGGTGCATACAAGCGGCTGCTCACCGTATATTCAGTGATATATCCACGCTGAATTGAAAACTCCAAAGGCTCCTGGCTGTCTCCCCGCTGCACCACAAAGGAAGCATAGGTATCCGCCTCCCCCTGCAGCATAGACACTGCCACACTGTAGCCCAGCTCTGTCACGCTGTAGTACTGGCCGTCTTCAATGATATATGCAATCCGGTCTCCGGGCATCACTCCCGCTTCCAATGCGGGGGACTCGGGGTAGACGGAAATGACCTCAATCAATCCTGTGTCCGTATCCATGGTGACGCTAATGCCAATTCCCTGCATTTCTCCCCGGTTGTCTGCCAGCAGTGCGGAAAATTCCTCCTCAGTGTAATATTCCGCGTAAGGGTCTCCCAGTCCTGCCATGTACCCTTTTAAAATCCAGTCAGTCAAGGCCTCTTCGTCGACCTCGCCAACATATTCCTCCTGAATCAGAGCGTCCAACAAGTTCATTTTTTCCACGGCCTTTTCCACAGCGCCGTCAGCAGGCTCCTCGCTCATATACCGAACAAAAAAAAGCACATAGGTAGCCATAAATGTAGCGATAATACATATTGCCGCAATCACAGCCACCGTTCCCGGGGATACGCCGCGAGGCGTATTTTTCCGTGGAGCGGAAACAGGCTCGGCATCCACAGCTCTGTCAAAATGCTCCGCCTGCAGCGGGACATACGACGACACCTCCCCCTTATGAGGAGGCACCGAAGCAGAATGGTCCGCTTCCCCTTCTGCAGGGATGTCAGATTTTCGGTTTTCATCCATAATGATCAATCAACCTTTCTAAAAAATGGCAGAAACTTGGACGTTCGGAATAAGCTTTCCCTTTCCAGTGTAACCGAAATATGCACTTTCAAACATATTTGTCGTACTGGATTCAAAAGAACAAAGCAAGTCTGAAAATAGGACATACATCCTACCTTCAGACTTTTTAGGGAAATCCCTCGTCAGCTCCGCTGACATCCCCTTGCAGCTCCGACGCCCATATGGAGAGCTTTTCGTTCTCAGTCTCCTCTGCGTGAGGGGATGGCACGCTGAAGAGGTTGTTATTAACAATCCCTCTGTCAACTTCGTTGACAGCTCCCTAGTGGTTCCTCTGGAACCACCCACATGGGAGCCTCACTTCACTTAAAGCCTCCCCTGTGTGGGAGTTGCACAGCAACTCCTGGGGTGGTGCCGCAGCTGCGCTGTGGCGGAAGGGTTGGTAATAAGAACCAATCCCCCTGTCTCCGCTTACGCGGAGCCATGCCCCCTTTACACAAAGGGGCCTCACTTCACTTAAAGCCTCCCCTGTGTAAGGGGAGGTGGCTCGGCGCAGCCGTGACGGAGGGGTTGTTCCACGAGCACCTCAAATGCTTAAATATCAAACACCTGCCTGCACATAATTGAGCGGATTGGTGCGGTTTCCGTTGACACGGAATTCAAAGTGCAGGTGATTGCCGGTGGAAAATCCTGTAGAACCCACATAACCAATGACCTGTCCCTTGGCCACCGTCTGCCCTGCAGAAACTGCAAGGGAGCTGCAGTGCGCATACAAGGTAGACCTTCCATCGCCGTGGTCAATCAAAATATAGTATCCATAGCTGGAATGAAATTCTGATCTGAGAATTGTACCGTCATTGGATGCATAAATCGGAGTGCCATAAGCAATCGCTGTATCCACTGCATAGTGGGGAGAACCGTTTGGATCGCTGTCGCCATAATAGCAGGAAATATATCCCTGTCCCACTGGCAGCGGCCACATAAATTCTCCGTCTGCCGTGACCTGTGAGGAATTCTGCGCCTGCAGGCTCTGCAGATATGCGGTCAGCTCCCGGTCCAGCTGCTCTTCCGCCGCCTTTGCGGCCGCATACTGAGATTCGTAAGAGGCTTGGTCTTCCATGAGAGAGTCATAATAGCTTGCCGCCTGTTGGGATAGCTGCTCATTGGTCGCCCTGTCCGATTCCATAGAGTCCAATGTGCTCTGCTGCAAGGCAATGGACGCCTCCAAGCTGTCCCTTTCTGCTTCCAGCTCTGCTTTCTCTGTCTTATATTGATCCATTACAGTTTTATCGTACTCCAAAATGGAGTTGACCCTATCCACACGACTCAGAAAGTCGCTGACACTCTCCGCTCCCAACAGCAGGCTGAGATAGCTGACCGAGCCTTCCTCCTGGGACATGCGCATTCTTTCCTGAAACTTTGCAAAGGTCTCTTCTATGGACACCTCTTTTTCGGCAATAGACGTTCTTGTCTCTTCTATACGCACTTCCAGCTCATCAAGCAGTGCCTGAGAAACGGAAATCTTCTGGGACAACGTATATATAAGAGAATCCAAATCCTGTTTATACTCCGCCGTCTGACTGGCCTCGCTTTGCACTTCAGAAATTTTTCTCTGCAGCTCCTTTTGCGTCTGCTCCAATTCGGCGATCTGGTCCTCATATTTCTGTACCTGCGCATTTTCCGCATTTACATAATTGCTGGGAGCCGGTGTCATCAAAAACAGTGCTGCCGTAAGTACTGCGGCGAGAGATGCCGCTACGATACGGACGCCCCTTCTTTTCAAATGGATTTTCATTCGTTTAACCTGCCTTTCATCAAGAACCCCTCTCTGGAAATCTGGGATTCATATTTGAAAATCAGTTTATACCGATTCATTTTTACGATTTCAGATACTTCCGAAGTGACGCCACACTCCCGATAATACCCGTAATGACGCCGATTACAATAAAGCCGAAAAACAGAGGAAGCGCGATACTTCTATAGCTGAGGATGGAAATCATCTCCAAATCTGACAGCGCCATGTTTTCCACATAGCTATATATGTAAGTTTCCACTGCAAAGCCGATCAGACTGGCAAACACGCCAATCAGCACGCCCTCCAAAATAAAGGGGAGCGTAATAAACCAGTTGGTGGCACCCACATACCGCATCACGCTGATTTCGCTTCGCCTGGAATAGACTGCCAGCTTGATGGTATTGATAATTACAAATATGCTGACGACAAATAAAATAATCAAAAACCACAAAAACACCAGCATAATGCCGTTTTTCAAATTGTCCAGTGTTCTTGCCACCTGATATACGCTGTTGATTCTCCGCACGCCCTCGATGGAGCGCAGCTGGGCCTCCAGCTCGTAAACCTGATTCTCGTCTGTTCCCTCGTACATAATTTCAAAGGAATCGGACAGCGGGTTGTTTTCGTCTGTTATATCATCATATAGCTCCGGGTCGCCGCTTTGCTCCCGCATCTCCTCCAGCGCCTCTGCCTTGGTAACGCGGGTGACAGAATCCACATAATCCAAGTCCCTAATCTGGTTCTCAATATCTACAATCGTTTCCTCATCCAAATCGTATTCACAAAATGCGACGATTTGATTGAGCTGTGCTACGTTTTCCAGGTTCACATTGATGTTCACCAAAAGCAGCGCAAAGCAGCCGAGCACCACAAGACAACTCATTAAAACGGCTACAGAGGCCACGGACATCACGCCGTTTCGCCACAGGCCGGTCATGGCCAGCTTTGTAAAATACCGGAGGCTGTAATGCTTTCTCATGCAAACATCCCCCCCACCCGGTCTTCTATTATGTGACCGTCTTTGAGCATGACCACCCGCTGCTTATAGTAATCCACCAGATTCTTCTCGTGGGTCACCACAATGACGGTCTTACCCAGCTTATTGATCTTCATAAGAAGATTCATAATTTCAATGCTCATTTTGGGGTCGATATTTCCCGTGGGTTCGTCGGCGACAATAATTTTGGGGTTGTTCGCCAGGGCTCTGGCAAGGGCAACACGCTGCTGCTCGCCGCCGGAAAGCTCTCTGGGGAAACATTTAATTTTATCTGCCAGATTTACTGTGCTGAGGATGGCCGGCACACGTCGTTTAATCATAGAACGGGGCGTGCCCACCACCTGCATGGCAAAAGCGACATTTTCGTATACAGTTTTATTGGGGAAGAGCCGGACATCCTGAAATACCACGCCCAGCTCCCGGCGATAATAAGGAATCTCCCGATTCTTGATCCTGGACAAATTGTAGCTGCCCACGATCAGCGTGCCGGAGGATACAGCCTCTTCCCGCAGAAGGAGCTTGGTCATCGTGGTTTTACCTGCACCAGAATGCCCTACGATGAACACAAACTCCCCGTCGTCGATATGTAGGTCTACCCCATCCAGCGCCACCGTGCCGTTGGGATAATACTTTTTTACGTGCTTGAAATCTATCATTTTCTGTTCATTACCTGCCTTTCCGAACAAGCCCTTCTGCGGCAAGGCCGCCGCATTTCAGAATTTTGCAGGCTTTGTTGAAAGATACCGCTTTACCATCAAGGCCACCTTGAAGGTAATTGCGTGATCAAATTCCCGCAGGTCCAATCCGGTAAGCTTGCGGATTTTCTCAAGCCGATATACCAGCGTGTTTCTGTGTACAAACAGCTTTCTGGACGTTTCCGATACGTT
>JAGZAC010000055.1 GCA_018370615.1 Clostridiales bacterium | reverse complement strand
GCCGTGGATGTCCGATGCGATCATTATTTTCATATGGAACCCTTTCTATCATAAAACAAGCAAAATCCTTCCGGATAGCTGTCCGGAAGGATGCGTTTTTCCTACATCAAATCCAAGTGCTCACAGTGAAGGAAGGCGTTTGCAGACAGCGTGCTTGTTACAGGAATAATCGCGCTGGCACCGCAGCTTTTGCACTGTACCCGTACGCCGTCGCTGGTGACTTCCACGGTATAGTCGTTGCTGCCGTCAGCACATTTGCAGGAAATTTCCCCGGCCTCATGTAAATCCCGCACGACATAATTGATAATGTCTAAAATTTGAAGATCGGAAAAAACTTCTGTATCCAACTTTTTTCTGACAGCGTCAAAGCTCTCATATCCTGCATCTCCCAGCAGCTCCCGCAGTTCATTGTCCGCTTGCTTCGTCGCTTCAGCTACTGCCTTTTCCTTCCCAAGAAAGCAGATATCTATTCCGGAGTAAGCGCAGGGAAGTGCAAATAAATCTTTATCGAAGAAAAGCTGCGAGGATACTGTAAAGCTGTGGGGCTGTGGGCAGAGAAAGCAGGGAATTGTCAAGCGGACTTTTTTGTCTTTTCCGTAAAGCAGCGTCATTTCGCTTCCCTCGCAGGGGCATTTCAGCCGCAGCATATCGGCCGTCAGGGAAAACACGCCGACCAGGCTTGTTACCCACGTCCCGCATTTGGGGCAGCGATAGGATACCGTAGTCCCCTTTTGTTTTAATACCATAATTGCCTCCAGCGCCGGGACGAAGATGGAATCTTCCCGGCAAGTTTTGTGTCAATAGTATATAGTATGCTGGAAAACGAAGGCTGCTATTCCTCCTCTGCAGGATTCGACGATTGCTGATCGGTTCCGGCTAAAACAGCCTGATTTTTTGCAGGACTGTTTCGTTTCGCAAGGTTTGCACCGCGGCGTTCCAATGCCGCTTTGGAAATTTCAATATCCTCTGCCGCTTCCCGCTCATTGAAGCAGCCTATGGTGACCATGTCGCAGTCGCGGATGGTGGCCCACACAAAATTCAGTCCCACAAAGGGCGTTGTTCGCCCGGCGGCCATGGGCTTGATGACCATTACCGGTTTTTTTGCATTTCGTATAATAGTGTTGACGGATTCGACCTCCACCTGCATGAGAAATCCCATACAGTTGTAAATTTGGATGTAGGTTTCTACGTCATAGCCGTTTTCATCACTGTAAACCACCAGTTCCGGCATATGCGCGGACAAGCCGGGAATCATACCCGCATCACGGATCATTTTGGTATAATCATCCAGGCGATGCAGGCACCGTTTGTTTTTATTTACCAGCTGCTCTGCGGAAAAGTGATGAATCAGGCAGATCTTTGCACCGCGTCTGGCGCAATCGCGGACGGTCTGTTCTGCTTCCCGCCGCCCCTGGGCCGTATCGTCTACGTTGATAACGGGGGTATCTACCATAATCATTTCTTTGCCCCAGCGTTCACTGGTGTCCATAACAGATTTATATATGTGGGGCTGTGTGCCGAACGGAGCCATTACAGTGTCAATTCCGTGCTCCATAAATGTGTCAAACATGGGGTACATGGTTTCCGGTGCACAGTGCCGTTCCATAATCATCTTATCTGCAGCGTCGCTGCGGTGGCTGAATCCGGCCATCCAGTTGGAACCGATAATAAACCGGGAGACGGATATACCGCCTACCTGGGTTCTGGGAAAGGGATTTTGATTCATTTGCAGTCTCCTTATTTACGTTCTTCCATTGGAATATAGGGCTGACGAGCCCGCACGCATTTGTATGCGGGACGGATAATTTTGCCGGCGTTCTGTAATTCCTCCATTCGGTGGGCGCTCCAGCCGGCAATACGGGACACGGCGAAGATGGGTGTATACAGCTCTTCCGGCAGCCCCAGCATCCGGTATATCATGCCGCTGTAAAAGTCTACGTTGGGGCTGACGCCCTTATAGATTTTTCTGGTTTCCGCAATCAGTTCCGATGCATTGATGGCTGTGCGCTTATACAGGTCGTAATCCTCTTCCATTCCTTTTTCAAAGGAAAGTTTTTTTGCAAAGGCCTTCAAAATGTCGGCTCTCGGGTCGGACAGGGAATATACTGCGTGTCCGATACCGTAAATCAGGCCGCTTTTATCAAAGGCTTCCTTGCGCAGAACCTTGTACAAATAATCCCGGATGGAAGCATCGCTTCTGTCGGGGATATTCTTTTTCATATCGTCGAACATATGTACCACTTTGATATTGGCCCCACCGTGCCGGGGCCCTTTCAGAGATCCAAGGGATGCCGCTATGGTGGAGTATGTGTCTGTCCCGGAGGAGGTGACCACGTGGGTGGTAAAGGTAGAGTTGTTGCCGCCTCCATGCTCTGCGTGAAGGACCATGGCCAGGTCCAGCGTGCGGGCCTCTATTTCCGTAAAGTTTCCATCCGGCCGCAGAATGTGCAAAAGGTTTTCTGCAGAGGACAATTCCTCCTTGGGGGCATGAATAAACAAGCTCCGCTTATCGTGATAGTGGGAGTAGGATTGGTATCCATACACGGACAGAAGAGGGAAGAGCGCAATCAGCTGCAGGCACTGGCGCAGCACATTGGGCATGGAAATATCGTCCGCATTGTCGTCATAGGCATACAGAGTCAATACGCTGCGGGCCAGGGTGTTCATCATGTCCCGGCTGGGCGCTTTTAAGATAATATCCCGTACAAAGGTGGTAGGCAGGCTGCGGTATGACGCCAACAGAGCGCTGAATTTCTCCAGCTCCTCCTTTGTGGGAAGAGAGCCGAACAAAAGCAGGTATACACATTCTTCAAACCCAAAGCGGTTTTCTTTTTGAAAGCCTGCAACAAAATCTTTGATATTGATTCCCCTATAGTAAAGCTCGCCGGGAACGGAAACACTTTCTCCGTCGATCATTTTGCTGGAAACTACTTCCGATATTTCTGTCAGTCCAGTGAGCACACCTTTTCCCTGTAGGTCTCTGAGTCCGCGTTTTACGTTGTACTCTGTGTACATTTCCGGTTTGATTCCATTGGCGGCACAGCTTTTATCGGATAGCTCTGTAATATACGGTGTGATGACCGAATAAGGATTTGTGTTCATAAGCTGAGGTCCTTTCTACATTTATCATAAATATATTCTACAAAAATAAAATGAACTCCGTATGAATGCATACAATATTTCCTATAAAATTATGAAAAAAACAGGTTTATTGTAAAATTTGCACAAAAAAGTCATACATAAGTTTTGTCTGTGCAGCATATGGTGAAGGGAAGGAGGCTGCTATGCGACTGGAATATCGAAGAGATGCACCCCTTGGGGGAAAATATGATACATTTATACCGACGGAGCGGCTGATTCGCCACCGAGACGCTGTCATGGGGAATCTTGCTGCACAGCTGAATGTGCTTCTGGATGGAGAGGCGGAGCGAGAGCTTTCCTCTATATATGAGAGGCCCCTCTCCGGCAGCAGCCGATATCTGCGTCCCTATATTCGGGAACTTCGAGAGGCGGCAGGAGGGTATATTGCACACAGTCTTTATTTCAACATGCTGTGCGAGAGCGACGGGGGAAAGAGCCCCAGCCTTGCCTTTGCGGAATTGCTGAAAAAATCGTTCGGCAGCGTGGAGGGATTCAGCTGTGCTTTTCGGGACATGGCCAGGGAAAACATTGGAAGTGGTTTTTTGTGGCTTTGTGCAGAAAAGCACCGCGGAAGCGGTGCCTTGAAACTTTTGTATACAAAGAATCATTTGCTGCCGCCGGACAGATATAGACGAATTCTTGCATTGGACCTTTGGGAACATGCATATTTGGATACCTACGGAACAGATGTAGGCAAATATGCTGCGTGCTATCTTGCGGCGGTAGATTGGGACAGGGTTGTCTGAGAATCAGCCGATGCGTTCAATTTCATCTTTTGGAATGTCGCCTACGCCATTCATAATGTAGGCGGGACGGTAGGGAAATAGCTTCATGGTTTTCAAATCTGTCACACCGGAGAGCACCAGTACCGTGTCCAGCTCACTTTCAATGCCGGCCACAATGTCTGTGTCCATCCGGTCGCCTACGATGGCGGCGTTTTCCCTGCGTACATTCAGATGCTTGAGCGCGTGCCGCATAATCAGCGGGTTGGGTTTGCCGATATAATATGCTTCCACGCCTGTGGTAAGGGTAATGGGGGAGATGAGTGCTCGGCAGGCGGGCATGATCCTGCCTGCATCTGTGGGACCGGTAAGGTCCGAGTTTGTGCCGATAAGCTTTGCGCCGTTTTGGACAAGCTTTACGGCATGTTCGATTTTTTCGTAATTGATAGATCTGGTCTCTCCAAACACAACGTAATCGGGGTTATAGTCGTTCATGCTGAATCCGGCCTCATATAGGGCATTCATTAGTCCCGGCTCTCCAATCACATAGGCGCTTCCCCCGGGACATTGAGTTTTCAGAAAGGAAGCGGTGGCCAGCGCACTTGTGTAGAATTGTCCTTCCGGAATATCCAACCCCATGCGCAAAAGCTTTGTGGAAAGTTCTCTGGGGGAGCGTTCGCTGGAGTTGGTGAGGAAAAGAAACTTTTTATTTTCCCGACGCATCCAGTCAATGAAATCCAAAACTCCCGGCAGCAGTGTGTTTCCGTGATAGATCACACCGTCCATGTCAATAATAAAGGCTTCTTTGTCGTGCAGGGGTTGTAAAGAAATCATAAAAGCTATACCTTTCTTGCAATTTTTATTTTTTAATATGCAAAGGCCAAAGCCTTGCGTGCAGGCAGTATTTTCAGGCTAGTGTTGATACGTCGGAGAAGGTGACTGCCTGTCCCCAAATGGGGGATTTGTGCTTTATCCATAATTTTGACTTGCATTTTTCATACAAATGTGTTATACTCTCAATTGTATGTGTTTACGGAGCGGAAGAAAACGGCGGAAATTTATGCCGAAACAAAAAGCTTTCTATTAAACATTATACAATATTTCGCGCTGTTTGTACATACAAAAAGGCAAATATTTCTTTAGAAAATTGGCAGAAAATACGAAGAAGTTTTGTGATTTCGTATAGAAGCCGCCCGCAGGTGCGGGAAAAAATTTTGGTGGTGAGCGATTTGAAAAAGAAAAACAGTGCGCAAAGCGCAATGTCAGAACTTTTGTCAAAGAGCAATGCAGCAAGTACTGGCAAAAAAAATGAAAAGGTAAGGCGACAGATACCTGTCGGCAAGGGCGTACATGTACGGCCCGCGGCACAGCCGCGGCAGGCACGTCCGACGGCATCGACGCCGCAGCGTCAGACTTCGAGAAGTATAAGCAATCCGAGAATTTATCAGAAAATTCCGGCACAGTCCCGTCAGCCTGAACGGACTGCTGGAAGCAATTCCAATCCCAGTTCCCGCATGATGCACGTATCCCAGGCGGGCAGGCGTGCCGCAAAGGCATCTTTTAAGGTGGCACGTGCCGTGGTGACGACGGTTGTGCTGCTGTGCCTCTGTACTGGCATCATTTCCGCAGTATTGATTTTAAATCCCGGAGAGGACAACGGGGTGGCCGTGGATACGGCCATTGGCGTGCCTGCTACGGCACGTACAGCAGACGCAGAAACAGAAGAGGAGATTCCTGAAGCGGAACCGATGCTTTTTCAGGCGGCAGATGCTGCAGCAGAGGAGATATCTTCAACGGCGCGGTATACCGTCACCTTTACTTTCTATGATAGGGAAAGTCTTGTATGTACTTCCGGTGAGAAGACTGTAGGGGAACTCATAGACTTGATGGGCATTCAGCTAAGTGATGTACAGCGAGCGAATGTAGATACAGAAGCAGTCATTCAGGCAGATACTACTGTGTCTGTGGATGCAGTTACATATGATACAGTGGCGGTAAACATTGCCATCCCCTATGAAACCCGATATGTGGATGTACAAACCATTCCAAAAGGAACAACCCAGACGTATCAGCAGGGTGTAAACGGCACCCAGACGACTGAGTATCAGGTCACTTATGTAAACGGTGTGGAAGTAGATCGGGTGCAGACAGGAGAATATGTCAGCGCATATCCTACGGAAAATGTTATTTACCGTGGGGTGGGCGGAACACTTACCGTAGGCGGCCAGACGTATTCCTATTCGTATTATTTAGACTGCAGATCTACCGTCTATACCGGAGGCGGCATTACGGCGTCAGGTCTTCCCGCAACAGAACAGGTGATTGCTGTCGACCCCACGGTCATTCCCCTTGGCACTACCTGTTATATATCGGGCAGCTACTGCGAAGTCGGCTTTAGAACGGCTGCCGATACAGGCGGGGGGATAAAAGGCAACATCATTGATGTTTATTTTGAATCAAGCAATCCGTATTTTGCCGGATACGGCTGGCGGAATGTGCGGGTATATATTTTCGATTGAGATAGGAGCGGCAGGGCTGTGGACTTTTCAAAACTGCGCAATTTTATGGATGCGCTTTGTAACTGGCGGATTCCCGGAAATGCCTGCATTGTCTATTATAAAAGACGGCCGGTGTTTCAGTATGCCTCCGGTTTTTCCAATATAGAGACTGGGCAGAAAATGCAGGGTAGCGAGCTTTTGTATATGTATTCGGCTACAAAGCCGGTCACCTGCGCCGCGGCTCTCACATTGTGGGAGCAGGGAAAGTTCATTCTTACCGACCCTGTAAAAAAATATCTGCCAGAGTGGGCAGATGTACAGGTGCGTTATACGGCTTCTGATGGAACGGAGCACTTGCGTGCCCCTGCCAGGGATGTGACAGTGCAGGACCTGTTTACCATGCAGTCTGGCCTAGACTACAATTATAACTCACCTGCCCTGGCTGCAGCAAGGGAGAAATATGCGCCAGAGTGCCCCACCCGGGAAATGGCGCGGGCCATTGCGGCGGAGCCACTGCTTTTTGACCCGGGAACCCGCTGGTGCTACGGGTTTTCTCATGATATTCTGGCAGCTCTTGTGGAAGTGATTGCCGGAGAGCCTTTCAGTGCCTATGTCAAGCGAACGATATTTGATGTGATTGGAATGAATGAAACCACTTTTGGTGCAGATGAGGAGCGGCAAAGGCAGATTGCTGTATTGTATAATTTCAGCGATGAGAAAAACGCGATACAGCGAGACCCGACGCAGAGAAACGGGTTCATTTTCGGCTCTCAGTATGACAGCGGTGGGGCAGGTCTTGTGTCCACGGTTTCCGATATGGCAAAATTTACTGACGTGATGTGTGGGCGAGGCCTGGTGCGGGACGGCGTCCGCATACTGGCTCCCCGTACGGTGGATTTGATGCGCAGAAATCATCTGCAGACGATCCCTGCTTCCCTTTCTGGGTTTGCGGGAAACGCGCTGATGGGGTATGGATATGGTCTTGGTGTACGCACTCTGGTGGATCCGGCAGTGGCCGGTTCTCCTTCACCCATAGGAGAATTTGGATGGACCGGTGCGGCCGGTGCTTATATGTTGATGGACCCGGAGAATGAGCTTGCCATGTTTTATGCCCATCATATGACAAACAATCAGGAGGACTTTACGGCTCCGCGGCTGCGGAATGTGCTGTATTCTTGCCTTGCGTAGTAGCGAATGCTTGGTTCAGTAAAAAACAGGCCCCAATATGGGCCTGTTTTGTTATAATTGGGTATTTATTTGAAAATTTTTTCTATGGAGTATTGCAGCACTATCCCCCAGTCTGCTAACGCAGCCAGCCCCCTTTACACAAGGGGGCCTACACTAATCTAAGCCTCCCCTGTGCAAGGGGAGGTGTCGCAACTATGTTGCGACGGAAGGGCTGTTGGAAAAGACAATCCCCCAGTCTGCTAACGCAGCCAGCCCCCTTTACACAAGGGGGCCTGCACTAATCTAAGCCTCCCCTATGCAAGGGGAGGTGTCAGCGAAGCTGACGGAAGGGTTGCAAAAGAACAATCCCCCGCCGACTACCGTCGGCCGCCCCTTTGCACAAGGAGGCCTACACTAATCTAAGCCTCCCCTGTGCAAGGGGAGGTGTCGCAACTATGTTGCGACGGAGGGGTTGTTGGAGAACAATCCCCACCCGCTCCGGGGCATGGCTCATTTAACACTACGTATCCAATTCCGACTTCATTTCTCTTTGCATCAATTCGTTCATGGTTTCCCGAGGATTCCGTCCTTTTTTCACAACATCGTATACTGCCGAAACAATAGGCATGTCCACCTGGCGGCTGCGGGACAACTCCATAGCAGCCTCCAGTGCATAGTATCCCTCTACTACCATGCCGATTTTTTTGGATGCTTCTTCGTAAGACATCCCCTGTCCGATCAGTTCCCCGCACCGATAGTTGCGGCTGTGGACAGAAGTGCAGGTTACAATCAAATCCCCGATGCCGGCCAGCCCGCTGAAGGTACGGCGCTTACATCCCATAGAGACGCCCATTCTGGTTATTTCTGCAATCCCGCGGGTGATGAGCATGGCGTTTGTATTGTCCCCCATTCCCATGCCTCGAAGCATTCCGGCGGCAAGAGCGATAATGTTTTTCAAAGCACCGCAGAGTTCAACGCCCAGCACGTCTGTGTTGGTATATACCCGCATACAGGAATTCATGAATATTTGAGCGGCAGCCTTTGCAGTTTCTTCATTTTCACAG
>JAGZAC010000054.1 GCA_018370615.1 Clostridiales bacterium | reverse complement strand
GGGCAATGCCTCCACAACAACGCCTTCAAATTCGATTACATCATCTTTTGGCATAAATTAAAATCCATACCTTTCTCAGGCTTTTTGCCTTGCGAAAAACTTTCTCTCTCACTGCATTTCATTTTTGCAGAGTCTCTTCATGATTTTTATGCGTTTTTTCAAAATCCTGCAGATAGGTGTATACTGCATCGTCTGTGTCCAAAGAAGGAAGGGCTTCTGCCCCGACCAGCGCCTGCACCGCCAGATGCCGCAAATTTTTCTTTTTGGGCCGCTCCAGGGTGTGCAGTCTGCCGTCGGCAATCAGCGCCCGGCCGTCCTCTGTAACACCGACAATGACGTATAGCCTGTATCTGTCCCGGCCGGATTTGC
Source organism: Clostridiales bacterium (assembly GCA_018370615.1). GTDB lineage: Bacteria > Bacillota > Clostridia > Oscillospirales > CAG-272 > Avispirillum. The sequence continues at coordinate 8,389 of JAGZAC010000054.1, read as the reverse complement.
TCCGGACCACCGCTCCCATGTACACCGGTCAGTCCACCTTGGTCAGGAGCAGCGCTCCCTCCTCAGTGATGGCCACCGTGTGCTCATAGTGAGCGGACAGCTTTCCGTCTGCAGTAACTACCGTCCAGCCGTCCGGCTGGTCGATGACGCCGGGGACACCTGCGTTTACCATAGGTTCAATGGCAATCACCATGCCTCGGCTGATCCGGGGACCGTGTCCCACCGTTCCGTAATTGGGAACACTGGGGTCCTCGTGGAGATCCTTTCCAACGCCGTGGCCTACATACTTGCGCACTACGGAAAATCCAAACTTAGATACATATCCGTTCACTGCGGCGCCGATGTCGCCGATACGGGCATGCTCTCCCTCTGCGGCGCGCACGCCCCGCAGGAAGGCTTCCCTTGTGGCGTCGATCAGACGCTGGGCCTCGTCGCTGATTTTCCCTACGGGGAAGGTATTTGCGCTGTCTCCGTGGAAGCCGTCGATATAGGCGCCCACGTCGATTTTCACAATATCCCCTTCTTTCAGGTACCGCTTCGGCGACGGAATGCCGTGGATCACTTCCTCATTGATGCTGATGCAGGCACTGCCGGGGAATCCGCCGTATCCCAGAAAGGATGGACGGGCGCCGCACTTTTCGATATAAGACCGGATAATCTTATCCAGTGCCGCAGTAGTGACGCCTTCCCGCACTGCTTCCCCGGCCAGTGCCAGGGCTTCGCCGGTGATTCTGCCGGCGTGCTGCATCTTTTTGATTTGTTCAGGATTTTTAATAAAAATCATGATAGTTCCTTCTTACCACCCTGCCCCTCGTCTGCCAGCGCGGCCAGGGTAAGGGCGGTGGTGTCGGCAATCTGCTCCTGTCCGTGGACGATTTTCAAAAGTCCCTTTCCAGCATAATACTCCTTCAGAGGTTCCGTCATGCTGTGATAGGTGGCAAGTCGGCTTGCCACCACTGCCGCCTTGTCGTCACTGCGGATGGTGAGCGTGCCTCCGCAGGGGCACCTATCCCCCGCCGGAGAAGGATTGTACTCCACATGGAAGGTGGCGCCGCAGGTACCGCAGACACGCCGGCCTCCCATTCGTCTTTGGATCTGTTCGTCAGGCACCTCGATGCTGATCACATCCGTGATGGCAACACCCATTTTTTCCAGTGCCTGCGCCTGGGGCACGGTACGGGGAAAACCGTCCAGAATAAAGCCGTCGGCGCAGTCCGGCTGGGCGAGCCGTTCCTTGATCATGCCGATTACCACCTCATCCGGCACCAGTGCTCCGGTATCGGTATACGCTTTGGCGCTCATGCCCAGAGGTGTTTGCTCCGCAATGGCCTGGCGGATCAGCGCTCCAGTGGAAATCGAAGGGATATTGTACTTTTCTGAGATAATGCCCGCCTGGGTCCCTTTGCCGGCACCCGGCGCCCCCAGAAGAATCAGCCGAATGGGTCTCATGTTGTAACCAAGCCTTTCTGCATCTGTACGGGCCGGGTTCTCCAGCCCTTTGGACCTTTCCTGCTTTTTATTCCAGGAATCCCTTGTAATGGCGCATGGTCATCTGTCCTTCGATTTCCCGTGCGGTTTCAATGATTACACCCACCACGATGATAATAGAGGATCCGCCGAAGGCCAGTCCTGCCATTGCTCCGCCGGACACCAAATTAATTATCATTGGGAACACGGCGATAAAGCCCAGGAAAATTGCGCCGATCAGCGTGATTCTGTTCAGTACCCGCTTGATGTAATCAGAAGTGGGCTTTCCGGGACGGATGCCGGGAATGGATCCGCCGTTTTTCTTCAGATTGTTGGATACTTCTACCGGATTAAAGGAAATCAAAATGTAGAAATATGCAAATGCGATGATAAGCAGGAACGTGAGAATCGCATAGACAACGGAACCGCTGTCAAACAAATTGAAGAATCCTGTCCAGAACGCAGAACCTGAGTAATCTACAAACATACCGATAGTTGCGGGAATGCTGACAATAGAGCTTGCGAAGATGATCGGCATAACGCCGGTGTTGTTCAGCTTGATGGGCAGAGTAGAGTTCTGACCGCCGTACATCTTCCGTCCCACTACCTTCTTTGCATACTGCACAGGCAGACGGCGTTCGGAATTGGTGATAAACACAATCAGCATTACCATCAGGATACCGATGACAATGGCTGCCACAGCGATGATGATACCCAGCCACTGGGGAGTTCCGTCTACGTTGCCGGCAGCATAGTTCCACAGGGTTGCCACAATGCTGGGGCCTCTGGAAACGATGTTTGCAAACAGGATGAGAGAGATACCGTTACCGATACCGCTTTCGTTGATTTTCTCCGCCAGCCACATGACAAGCGATGAGCCGGCACAGTAGCAGGCAATGATGACAACAGCGGCAAATACGCCGGTGTCGGTCAGATAATCATAGCCCCGAAGCATGAAATAGTACCCGACTGCCGTAAGAAGCGCCAGCGCCACGGTGACGTACCGGGTGATCTGGTTGAGCTTCTTTCTGCCATCTTCTCCCTCTTTTGCAAGGCGCTCCAGAGGAGGAATGGCAACGGTAAGCAGCTGAATAACGATGGATGCAGTAATGTAGGGTGAAATACCCAGTGCAAACAGCGTCGCCTGTGAGAACGCGCCGCCAGACAGGATATTCATATACTGGAGAATGGAGCCTTCCGTCTGCGCATTCATGCTTGCCGCCAGATCCGCCGTGAGAAAGGGCACGGGAATCTGTGCCCCGATTCTGTACAGCAGCAAAATAAACAGCGCAAATACGATCTTTCTGCGCAGATCGTCGATTTTCCAAGCGTTTTTGATGGTCTGGAACACCTTACTTCACCTCGGCCTTTCCACCTGCCGCTTCAATCTTTTCCTTTGCCGTGCCTGAAAAGACAGACGCCACAACAGTTAATTTCTTGGTGAGTTCGCCGCTTCCCAGCACCTTCAGTCCATCCAAGCCCTTGCGGACAATTTTTCTGTCCAGCAGGGTTTCCAGATTGACCGTATCACCGTCTGCAAACTTTTCGTTGAGCGTTCCGATATTTACTATCGCATACTGTGTTGCAAAACGAATGTTGTTAAAGCCTCTTTTGGGAAGCTTTCTGTAAAGGGGCAGCTGACCGCCTTCAAAGCCGAGGCGCACACCGCCGCCGCTACGGGCATTCTGACCCTTATGGCCTTTGCCGGCAGTTTTGCCGTTGCCGCTTCCAGGTCCTCTGCCTTTGCGCCATACCTGTTTTACAGAGCCTGGTGCCGGTGAAAGTTCATGGAGCTTCATGGTTTTTCCTCCTTACGTTGAAATCATTCTTTTTTTGTACTTTTTGCAAAGCACATATTTCTGTCTGGAGTGGTTTACGCCTTCTCCACGGTTACAAGGTGAGAAATCACCTTAATCTTTCCATCCAGCACAGGGCCGTCCTGATGGGTGATGCTGTCCCCGATCTTTTTCAGTCCCAGGGATGCAGCTGTTGCTTTCTGTTTCGGATTTGCTCCGATAAGGCTTCTGGAAAGTGTTACTTTTGTCATGTCCTCATCCTCCCTCAGCCTTTGATAACCTGCTGCGTACTAATGTCGCGGGTTTTTGCTACCTGCTCTACAGACCGCAGGGACTTGAGTCCCTCGATGGTAGCCTTGATTACGTTGGTGGGGTTGTTGGAACGAAGGCACTTTGCGCGGATGTTCTTCACGCCGGCCAGCTCCACAACCGCACGCACGGTCTTACCTGCAATGATACCGGTACCTTCTGCGGCGGGCTTGAGCAGCACCTTGCCTGCGCCGAATTCTCCGATCACTTCATGGGGGATCGTGGTGTAATTCAGCGGTACCTCGATCATATTTTTCTTTGCATCCTCAATGCCCTTGCGGATTGCCTCCGGCACCTCTGCAGCCTTGCCCAGGCCGAAGCCTACGTGGCCGTTGCCGTCGCCGACAACCATCAGAGCTGCGAAACGGGCGATGCGTCCGCCTTTTACTGTTTTGGACACGCGGTTTACAGCGACCAGGCGCTCCTGGAGCTCCATGGTCGATGCGTCAATATTTCTTGCCATGTCTTTTCTCCTAATATTTGTTTAATTGATACATTAAACAGTGTACAAACCGGATTTGCAGCCGAAAGGCTCAGAACTTCAGTCCTGCTTCTCTTGCCCCGTCTGCCAGCTCCGATACACGTCCGTGATAGATATAACCGCCGCGGTCAAATACAACTGTTTCTATTCCTGCTGCCAGCGCTTTCTCAGCCAGCTTCTGGCCCACCTTCTTTGCCGCTTCCTTGTTGCCGGTGGCACCTTCAAAGCCTGCTTCCAAGGTGGATGCGGAGACTAAGGTTACGCCCTTCACATCATCGATGATCTGTGCGTAGATGTTCTTATTGGAACGGTATACACACAGCCTGGGCCGTGCCGCTGTGCCGCTGATTTTCCCGCGCACACGGCGGTGTCTTCTCAGCCGCTGCTGGTTTCTGTCCCTTTTTGCTATCATACCTGTCGCCTCCTTTCATTATTTACCGGCTTTTCCGGCCTTGCGGCGGATACGCTCGGTGTCATACTTCACGCCTTTGCCAAGGTACGGCTCCGGCGGTCTCTTCTTCCGGATCTGCGCTGCGATTTCCCCGCATTTCTGCTTGCTGGGGCTCTTTACAATCACAGTATTTGCATCCGGTACTTCAAAGGTCACGCTGTCTCCCTCTTCGAAAATCACGTCGTGGGAGAAGCCCAGCTTCAGGTTCAGCTTGTTGCCGGTTTTCTCGGCACGGTAACCTACGCCGTTGATTTCCAGTTTCTTGGAATATCCCTGAGTAACGCCCTGCACCATGTTGAACAGCAGTGCGCGGGTGAGTCCGTGGAGACTTTTCATTTCCTTTTCATCATTGGGGCGTGTTACGGTAAGCACGTCGCCGTCCCGGGTGATGGTCATGCTCTGATGCATTTTCTCGTGCAGGGTACCCAGCGGTCCCTTTACGGTCACTTCATTGCCTTCGCCCAGAGTAACCTCAACGCCGGAGGGAATGGTAATGGGTTCTCTTCCAATTCTTGACATTTTTCTTTTCCCCCTCTCTTACCATACAAAGGCGAGAATCTCGCCGCCGACTTTTTCCCGTCTTGCCTTCTTGTCGGTCATAATGCCCTTGGAAGTGGATACGATGGCGATGCCAAGTCCGTTCATCACCTTGGGCATATCCTCGTAGTTGGAATAAATCCGCAGACCGGGCTTAGACACTCTGCGCAGGCCGTGGATGACCTTCTGCTTGCCTGCCTCATATTTCAGGGAAACACGAATTACGCCCTGCTTGCCGTCCTCGATAATCTGGACGCCTCTGATGTAGCCTTCTGCCAGCAATATGTCCGCAATGGCTTTCTTCATATTGGAAGCAGGGATGTCTACCGTGTCGTGCTTTGCGTTGTTTGCGTTTCTGATTCTTGTCAGCATATCCGCAATTACGTCTGACATTTGCATTGTTTTTTCCTCCTGTCATGCAAGTATATTTCTTGCTGCCGCCCGCGGCGGCCGCACACAGACGGTTAATTCCCTCTGGGAATTCCTTTCTGTGGGGATGGGTGGATGCCGGTGGGCATCCTGCGGGGTCACTTACCAGCTTGCCTTGCGTACGCCGGGAATTTCACCCTTGTAGGCAAGCTCACGGAAACAGATACGGCAGATTCCGTACTTGCGCAGGTAAGAATGGGGCCGTCCGCAGATTTTGCAGCGGGTATACTCTCTAGTGGAGTATTTCTGCTTCTTCTGCTGCTTGAGAATCATTGCTTTTTTCGCCATCTTACTTCTCTGCTCCTTCCTTTGCAAAGGGTGCGCCCAGCATGCCCAGCAAATCTCTTGCTTCTGCGTCTGTTTTTGCTGTGGTCACAAATACGATATCCATTCCGCGGATTTTATCGATCTTGTCGTAGTCGATCTCCGGGAAAATCAGCTGCTCCTTCAGGCCCAGGGCGTAGTTGCCGCGACCGTCGAAGGCGTCGGGGTTGATGCCCTTAAAGTCACGTACCCGGGGCAGTGCGAAGTTGAAGAGACGGTCTACGAACTCGTACATGATCTCCCCCCGCAGGGTGACCTTTGCGCCGATCTTCATACCCTCACGAAGCTTAAAGTTTGCCACGGACTTTCTGGCATACGTGGGGACAGCTTTCTGTCCGGTAATTGCCGTCAGCTCGCTGATAATGGTGTCGATTACCTTAGAATTGTCCTTTGCGTCGCCGGCACCCACGTTGACAACGATTTTGTCAAGCTTGGGAATTTCCATAACGCTTTTATACTGATATTTCTGCATCAGAGCGGGAGCAACGTCGGACTTATACAGATCTTTGATTCTTGCCATTTACGTTTCCCTCCCTTAAAGCTCTGCGCCGCATTTTGCGCAGACTCTCTTTTTCTTATCCCCGTCGATGTTATACTTTGCACGGGTCGCCTTTTTGCACTTGCTGCAGTACAGCTGTGCCTTGCTTGCGTAAAAAGCGCCCTCTGCCTCTACGATGCCGCCGTTTTCCTGGGGCGGACGGGGTTTTACATGCTTTTTGACGATATTGATCCCCTCGACAATAATTTTGCCCTCCTTGGGGGATACCTGCAGAACCTTACCGGTTTTGCCCTTGTCGTCCCCGGACACGATGATGACTGTATCGTCGCGCTTTACATGAACCTTTTTCATTTCACTCTGCCTCCTTTACAGTACTTCCGGTGCCAGGGACAGGATCTTGGTGTATTCGTGCTCGCGCAGCTCGCGGGCCACCGGTCCAAAGATACGGGTCCCCTTGGGGTTTTTGTCGTCGTTGATGATCACGGCTGCGTTCTCATCAAATTTAATGTAAGAACCGTCGGCACGGCGAAGTCCCTTAACGCTTCTTACTATAACAGCACGGACAACGTCGCCTTTTTTCACAACGCCGCCAGGTGCCGCCTTCTTTACAGCACATACGACTACATCGCCGATGTTGCCGTAACGTCTGCCGGAGCCGCCCAGCACGCGGATGCACATCAGTTCCTTTGCACCGGTGTTGTCAGCTACCTTCATTAATGACTGCTGCTGAATCATTTATAGCAAGTCCTCCTGTTGAATTTTTCGGTATGTTCTTTGACATAGCCTTATTTTGAGGAGCGGTGAAGATTACTTCGCCTTCTCGATGATTTCCACAAGACGCCATCTCTTGGACTTGGACAGCGGTCTGGTCTCCATCAGTTTTACGGTGTCTCCGATGCCGCAGGCGTTTTCCTCGTCATGGGCGTGGAGCTTCCCATTGTTGAAATGGAGGAAAGCGCCCCCGGCCTTTACTATGGGCTGGATTCCACCAACAGCCAGTTGGATGACGTGTATCTGAAATTCTGCGAGGTTAAGCGCCTCACAGTGGAACTGGCTGAGGTGGAGAGCAGTGTCTATCGCCTGGCTGTGGCCATTCAGAAGACCCAGAAGCGCGCCAACGCCCTGAACAACATCATGATCCCCCAGTTCACCGCCACCATCAAGTACATCACCGAGGTGCTGGAAGAAAAGGAACGGGAGGATTTCTCCCGCCTGAAGGTCATCAAAAAGCAGCGGGACGGTTGAACCGCCGCTGCAAAACTGAAAAGCAAAATCCCCTTTGCGGAATTTGAAGTGACCCCAAAAAGTTAGACAATATTTTGAAGCAAGAATAGTTCAAGCAGCCGAAAGGGCTTGTTGTCTGTGAATCGCAGGCGGCAAGCCCTTCAGTTTTGCCTTGATTCGTCGGTTATTGTAGTAGTCCAGATAGTCAATAAGTTCTTGTTTGAAGTGTTGCATGGACTGGAACTTTTGCAGATAAAGCAACTCGCTTTTAAGCAGGCCGAAAAAGTTTTCAGCTACCGCGTTGTCCAGACAGTTTCCTTTCCTGCTCATGCTTTGCCGGATTCCTTTTGCTTTGAGCATACGTTGATACAGCTTGTGCTGGTATTGCCAGCCCTGGTCGGAGTGGAGAATGAGACCTGTCCCATCCGGTATGGTTGCAAAAGCTTTGTCGAGCATCGTTGTTACCATTCTCAAAACCGGTCTCTCAGAGATAGCATAGCTCACCAAATATCCGTTGTGCAGATCCAGAACGGGAGAAAGATAGAGTTTCTGGCCAAACAGGCTGAACTCTGTCACATCAGTAACCCACTTCTGGTTCGGTCTTTCCGCATGGAAGTTTCTGTTCAACAGATTGGGAGCAATCCGGCCCACTTCTCCTTTGTAAGAACGATATTTTTTGACTCTGACACGGCACACCAGTCCCAGCTCCTTCATGAGTCGCTGTACTGTCTTGTGATTCAGGTGTATTCCGTTATTATGCAATGCTGCGGTAATACGCCGGTATCCATACCTCCCTTTGTTTTTGTGGTAGATAGTAGAAATCTCTGCTTTTGCTTCTGCGTATTTATCTGCCTTTTGCATCCGCTTCACAT
>JAGZAC010000053.1 GCA_018370615.1 Clostridiales bacterium | reverse complement strand
TGACCATGCTCACTTCCCTGGTGAGTACCCTGACAGGAACTCCTGTCCGCTGTGATACTGCAATGACAGGAGAGCTTACCCTCACGGGACGGGTACTTCCCATCGGCGGTCTGCGGGAAAAAAGCACTGCCGCATGGAATGCCGGCATCAAACGGGTGCTGATCCCAGCAGACAATCTTCCTGATTTAGAAGAAATAGACCCTGTGGTACGTGCCGCTCTCTTGTTTATCCCTGTGCACAAGGGGGCAGAAGTTTTACAGGAAGCACTTGTACGGGAAGAGGCATCGTCACAAAGCGAACCGGCACGTTCTGCCGCATCCCCTGCTAAACCGAATCTCCCGCTGCAGGACAGCATACACCCGCCCATCACTGCAAGAGGAGCAGATACATAAAACAAATGGAAAAGGTATCTATGGAATTAAATATTAATAACGTTTCCCTTTTCATCTCTGCTGGAAATCCTCGGCAGTTTCCCGCAGTGCCCCTTCCGCAAATTGCATTTTCAGGGCGCTCTAATGTGGGAAAAAGCTCGCTCATCAATGCCCTGCTCCAAAGAAAGAAGCTGGCACGTGTAAGCAGCACACCAGGAAAAACCATTACCATAAACTTCTACAATGTAGACAATAAAATCATGCTGGTGGATCTTCCAGGATATGGATATGCAAAACGCACCTTTGAAGAGCAAAAAAAGTGGTCTACCCTCACCGACGGATATTTTACCAAAAATCCTTTCGCAGACTTGCTCCGTGCCACTGTACAGCTGATCGACTCCCGGATTGGCCCCACAAAGGATGACCTGCAGATGCTGCAATTTTTGTACGAGGCAAAGGTGCCCCATATTTTGGTATATACCAAAGTGGATAAGCTGAACCGTACCCAGCGCGGCGCCTTGGAGGCACAGCTAGAAGAAAGCCATCCGGCTCCTGCTGCCCTTGCTACCATACTATTCTCTTCAGAAACAAAAGAGGGCCGGGATGCCTTGTGGGACGAAATCTTCCGTATAACCCGCTCTTAGAAATGCTTTAAATACTGCCGCGGCGCGGCAGAATGGAGTTTATATGATACTTGATTTGTTTTACAGCCTGCGCAGTGGCGCATCCCTTCGGGATATACTGCCCGATATGCTGCTGATTATCATATGTGTGCTGATTGCCCTGACCTTTCATGAATGTGCCCATGGATTTGCCGCATATAAGCTGGGAGATCCCACTGCTCGCAATCTTGGTCGGTTAACGCTGGACCCGAGAAAGCATTTGGACCCCATCGGCACCATATGTATGCTGTTGTTCGGATTCGGATGGGCAAAGCCTGTGCCGGTAAATTCCCGATATTTCAAAAAGCCTCGAAAAGGTATGGCAATTACGGCAGTTGCAGGGCCTCTCGCAAATCTTTTGCTTTCCTTTGTAGCAATGCTTTTCTATCAAATATTTTTCAAGGTATATGCAAATGCCTTTTCAGGTGCCACCCTGCAGGGTAGCGGATCCTTTGGTATGAATGTTCTTTTGTTTACCACAATGTTCTTCCTATATCTCCACACACTGAATCTATACCTGGCGATCTTCAACCTCATTCCCATTCCGCCCCTGGACGGCTCACGGCTGCTTTTTCTGTTCCTGCCGGACAAATATTATTTCGCCCTTATGAAATACGAACGTATCATTATGCTTGTCATGCTGGCGCTGCTGTGGACGGGGGTACTTTCCTTCCCGCTCACTACTGTCTGTGGCTGGATCAGCGACGGGATGGCGGCTGTCATCGGACTAATTCCGGGGCTCTGATATGACGGTGCTTAACTATAAGCTGGAAAAGTTTGAGGGACCGCTGGATCTCTGTCTCAGTCTCATTCAAAAAAATAAAATGAAAATTGAGGATATTCAAATTTCCGTCCTGTGCGATCAATATATGGAATATATCAACACTGCCCAGGAAATGGATATTGAGCTGTCCAGCGATTTTCTCCTCACTGCCAGCGAACTTATGCTGATCAAAAGTAAAATGCTTCTTCCCAGAAATGAAGAGGAAGAAGAGGATCCACGAATGGCGCTTGCCGCCGCAATGATGGAGTATCAGCGTGCAAAGGAAGCCGCCGGGCTTTTGCAGGATATGTATGCGGAATACGGAATGCGCATGGGGAAGGATACGGACGAGATTTCTGTAGATAAAACCTATGTGGCAGATCATGATGCTGATTTGCTCTCTGCTGCGCTGGTTCGTATCATGAGCGAGGTACGGGTGAGCGACGAGGAGGCCAAAGAAAAATTTAAGCCCCTTCTCAAGAAAAAGACCGTATCTGTGGCAGCAGTAGTCGAGAACCTGGCTGGCCGACTGCAAGGCGGCAGAAAAGTACATCTGCACGGTTTTTTTCAGAGCGCCCAGTCTAGAGCAGAAATCGTCACTATGTTTCTGGCTTTGCTAGAACTCCTCAAATCCGGCATGCTTCTGCTGCTGGATGAAAGTGAAGAAGAAAACCTGGACGGTGTCATCGATGCTGCCGGGAAGGTTTATGTAACACTGGAGCCGGGAGCTGATATCAGTCAGTTGACGCAGAACATCCAAAATGAATAATTTTATGGCGCAGGTTCAACAATGAGTATGGAAATAAACGAAATGGAAATTGTCTCTGACACGGGGCAGGAAGCCGCTTCGGAAGAGTTTGATATTCCAAAATGTCAAAAAATTATCGAGGCTGTGCTGTTTGCTGCCGGACACCCTGTAACCTATCAAAAGCTGGGCGAGGTACTATCCGTATCCGCCGGCACAGCAAAAAATATTGTCCGTGAGTACATGGAGCTGTACAATGCAGAAGATACGCCGCTGCCTCGTGGAATTATGCTGGTGATGTTCGATACTTCCTGTCAGCTTTGTACCCGGGAACAATACGGCACTTATATCCGGGAAGCGCTGGGAATCAAACGGGGAGGCAATCTGTCTCAATCTTCTATTGAAACCCTTGCAGTAATTGCGTACAACGAGCCGGTGACAAGGGCTTTTGTAGATACTGTGCGGGGTGTGGATTCCAGCTACAGCGTCTCCAGCCTTGTGGACAAGCAGCTCATCGAATCCTGTGGCCGTCTGGATGTACCCGGCAGGCCGATCCTGTACCGGACAACAGATCACTTTCTACGGGTATTTGGTCTTTCCTCACTGGAGGACCTCCCAAAGGTCGGAATTCCTCATGCGTCCTCAGTTCTCCAGGAAAAACTAAACGAAGAAGCAACGAAGTCGGAAGAAAGCACCCAAGAAGACTGAGCTTTTTTAAGAAAGGCAGGCAGGCTATGATTTTTCTTTATTTAATTCTTGGGATTCTTGCCCTTGTCCTGCTGCTTTTATTTGCATATCTGCGCGTTGCTTGTTCGTACAGGGATGGGACTTTTTCCCTGTATGTCTGCGTAGGTCCCATCCGTTATAAAGTTCCCTTAGAAAAAAAAACCCGTTACCGCGCGCTTGCAAAGCAGCTGCGCGGACAGAAACTGTCTAAATTTTCAGAAAAGCAAAAAGAAAAACAGACAAAAAAAGAAAAGCTCAGTGTTTTGGATGAGCTCAAGGGAGACTTACCCATGCCGGAATTTCTAGGGAAAATGAAGGATATTCTCCTTCGACTGGCTGCCCGCTATGCAAAAAAACTCCATATTACTGTAAAGCGGCTGTATATCACCGTAGGGACCGGAGAACCCGCATCCACCGGCATCGCTTACGGCGTTACCGTCCAAAGCGCTTCCTATCTTCTGGAATTTCTGGACAACACTGTTACGCTGACCCTTTTGGAAAAGGATGCCGTGCAAATTCGGGCAGACTTTTCCGGAACATGGGATGCAGATATCAAAGCAGCAATAAAAATTCGGACGATTCACTTACTGCAAGCGTCCCTATCTGCATTTTTTATGCTGAAACGCACACTGCCCCAGGAGAACATGAAAGTATAAACTGCTTTTATATAAGAAAGGATTGGGAATATGAGCGACAATAAAATGAGTGAGATTATCCGCGCCTCTGTAGAGGGACTCAAATCCTCCTTTGACGCCAATACCATTATCGGAGAAGCCATTACCACTGCAAACGGCACGGTGGTGATTCCCGTGTCGAAGCTTACCGTTGGATTTGCTACAGGCGGAATCGATTATTTGGGCAAGAAAGCGGCTCCTACAGGCAACAATAACTTTGGAGGAGGCGGCGGTTCCGGGCTTACAGTGACTCCCGTTGCATTTTTGGTTGTCTCGCCTACCGGGAACGTGGAACTGCTCAACGTCAACGAGGCAAAAGAGCCGGCAGATCCGGTTTCTCAGATTATCAATGCAATCGAGCGTTCCCCGGAATTGATTGAAAAATTCAAAGAAGTTTTCTCCAAAAATAAATAATTTCGCACCTTTCACCAAATTTTTGCTGGGATAGCAAACCCCTCTTTTTCCTATCCTATTTTTGAAGAAATTGAGGAGTTTGTTATTATGAAACGATTGATTCTCACATGCACATCTATTGTGCTGTGTATTGTTATTTTTGCCGCACCTGCCACGGCGGCTGCTACCGCGGCTCCCTCTGTAAGTGCCCAGGGCGCAGTTTTAATGGAAGCTGCATCTGGAGAGGTTCTCATTGACCACAACGGGGATACCCGACTGCCCATGGCCAGCACCACAAAAATTATGACTGCCCTGGTTGCTATTGAGCATACAAAAAAGCTGGACCGGGAAGTAAAGGTATCGGAAGAGGCGGCCGGCATTGAGGGATCTTCGATTTATTTGTCTGCCGGCGAAAAGCTCACTATGGAGCAGCTGCTTTATGCACTGATGCTGGAAAGCGCCAATGACGCCGCCGCGGCTATTGCCTGTGAAGTGGCCGGCAGTGTGGAGGACTTTGCCGCCTTGATGAATGAAAAGGCAGAGGAGCTTGGTCTTACAAATACCCATTTTACCAATCCCCATGGGCTGGACGACGAAGAGCACTATACCTCCGCTAAGGATTTAGCCACGCTGGCTTGTGCAGCACTGCAAAATGAGACCTTCCAAAAAATCGTTTCCACTTATAAGCAAAAGATCCCACTAAACGGATCCGAAGGCACACGCGTGCTCGTGAACCACAATCGGCTTTTGCAAAGCTATGAGGGAGCCATCGGCGTCAAAACCGGATTTACCAAACGCAGCGGCAGGTGTCTGGTTTCTGCGGCCCAGCGGGATGGCGTAACCCTGGTGGCAGTAACGCTGAATGATCCGGACGACTGGAAGGACCACAAAGCCATGCTGGATTATGGCTTTTCCACATATCAGAATTATGTGCTTGCAGAAGAAGGCGCCCTTACCTTCAGCCTGCCCTGCACCGGCGGCCAGAAAGACTATATTACGGCTACCAACAGAGATGCCCTATCCCTGTCTCTGCCCAAATCCGGTGGCCCCATTACCACTGTCTTGGAATCAGATCCGTTTTTATACGCACCCGTAAAGAAAGGTGATCTTGTGGGATATGCCGTTTTTTTGCGGGACGGAAAAGAAATTGGACGAGTGGCCCTATATGCAGATATGGCCTGCCCCACGATAGAATTGCAAAAAGGAATATTTCACTTTTTTAAATAGCGGACGAATTATGGAAAAAATCAGACTCCAAAAATATTTTACCGACTGCGGAGTTCTTTCCCGCCGGGCGGCAGAAGCGGAAATTGCCGCCGGCGCTGTTACAGTCAACGGGATTCCCGCATCTATTGGCGACAAAATTATTCCCGGTATTGATATTGTTTGCTGGAAGGGGAAGCCTGTCGAAAAACGTGCCCAGGACACTGGGCATACATATGTCATGCTGCACAAGCCCCCGGGATATGTCACCACCATGCACGATGAGCAGGGTCGTCCCTGTGTCATGGAGCTGCTGCAGGATGTGCCGTCGCGGGTATATCCTGTAGGACGGTTGGACATGTATTCGGAAGGGCTTTTATTGTTTACAGACGATGGAGCACTCGCCAATAAGCTTACACACCCTTCCCACTCCATTCCGAAAGTATATTTAGTTAAAGTAAAAGGCACCTTGGATAACAGGGGTATAAAACGACTCACCAAACCTATGCAGCTGGACGGATACACACTGCGTCCCATTCAGGCAAAACTGTGTAAATCCGGTGAGACGGACCGGGGCGGTGTGGAGTATTCTGTAGTGCAAATCACTCTATACGAGGGACGCAACCGTCAAATTCGGCGCATGTGTGATGCTGTGGGTCTTACGGTTCTGAGACTTCGGCGTATTGCCGTGGGAGAGCTTTCGCTCGGCAAGCTGGCAGCAGGTAAGTGGCGCCGTCTTACAGAAAATGAAATTCAGTACCTGCAAAACATATAGGAGCAGTTATGTTTGTTGTAAAACCACTTGACAGTAAAGAAACACAAGAAAGCATATGCAAAGCGCTTTCCGTGCCCTATGAGGCGGAAGCTCTAGCATACTTTGCGGCAAATCTGGCACCGGACAGAGAAACCATTACGGACATTATCGGCATCTGCCAGTTTACTTTAGGGGAACCGGGAAAAATCATTACCTTGGCCTGCGCCCCGTCTTTTACAGATGATGAGGCGATGATTGTTCTCTGCCGAGCGGTGATGTATTTTATGCACCGCATTGGAATTCAGAAGGCAGAAATGCTGCCGGACGCAGGACCGGCGGAGATTCTCTCCCAAACGGGCTTTCTTCTGCGGGACGGCATCTACCAAATGGATTTAGAGACATTTTATCAGGCACCCTGCAAATATGAAAAGGAATAATTCCCAAATACAGGCATATAAATTATTCAAATATATTTCTGCTTTATATTGACAAATTATGTCTGATAAAGTATAATTATATTAACAAATATCGAAAGGGGACTACTTCCATGCCTGTATATATCGCTTATATTATCGGCGCAGTTTTAGCCATTGCGGCAACTATTTTGACCTTTATATTCATTCTTCCGGAAAACAAACGCCCTAGCCTTAATAAGTTTTTCCAGATCGTCGCGGACATTCTTAACTTCAAAACCTTGTTTATCGAGAAAATCCTGAAATTCCTTTACATTCTTGTAACATTTTATTGCATTGCTGCCGGATTCTTTATGCTTTTCTCCGGCACATACACCACATCCTTCTGGGGAGGAAGCTCCTCCTTCCACAGCACTGCGCTCCAGGGTCTGCTGTTAATGATTCTCGGTCCGATCCTCGTGCGCATCGTATATGAGCTGCTCATGCTCACCATTATTCTGGTACAGAACGTAATTACGATTAATAAAAAGCTGCCTGAACCTCCCAAGGAAGAGCAGGCACCAGCAGCACCGGAACCGAAGATGGTATACTGCACCCATTGCGGAACCCAGTATGATGCCAATCAGGGCGGCTGCCCCAACGGTTGTCAAAACCAGTAAGAAAAAGAAAAATGTAAAAACTGCCGGCAAATGCCGGCAGTTTTTTGCGCTATTCTCATCGCAGACGGAGCCAGAAGAAATTGAGCCAATATAGAAGGTGAACGTGCTTTTTTTGCATAAGACTTCGAAAAATCTTGTCCTTTTTCCCAAGCTGCATTTGTGCAATATCTTCCAGGGCCATGACAGTCATATTGTCACTGCAAATTTTGCGTAAGGCTTCTGTTTTTTCTTTTTTTGTCCCCTCAGCATGGACAACACCCAACGTGGAAAGCTGAAGATTCTTAAAATGAAAATAGGAAATTTTTTCTGTCTGGAAAGGCCCGGAAAATGTGCTCAGATAGTCCATGCAACCCTTATAAAGACGATTTGCAATGGCATACATATCCCCACGCAGCTTTATGCTAAGGCTTCCAGAAACATTTCTTCTGTAGCAATAAAATGCCTGGTCTAAATAAGAAACAGAGGAAACATTTTGTAAATACGCAAGATTAAACAGCAGATCTTCCCCAATATCTACAGAGGTATCAAATTCACTTTTGATCAATGCCTTCTTATAGAGTTTGTTACAGGGAGAATTCATAAGTGTAGCAGAATACTCGCGTGCAAAAAAACGAGCGGCAGATTCTTTATCCCGCAGGGTAGCCCGCGGTGTAATCAAATCTGTTGTTTCTGTCGCTGATTCGGTGAAAAAAGCAATGCCGCACACAACACAATCTGTCCCCTCCTCTTCCATGGTTGCGATCATGCTTTCCACCATGTCACTTTTCAATATATCATCGCTGTCGACAAATAGGACATATTCCCCGCTGGCAAGTGCAAGCCCGTGATTGCGGGCACTGGAAACACCGGCATTTTCCTGCCGTACATATTTCACACGCTGATCTTCCGCCGCAAGGCTGCTGCAGATGGCAGCGGAATTGTCTGGGGAGCCATCGTCAATCAAAATACATTCAATGTCCTTGTAAGTCTGCTGCAGAATGCTTTCTACACATGCATGCAGGTACTTCTCTGCATTATATACGGGAACAACAATACTAACCACAACATGCTCTCCTCTCATTAAAATACGTGCAGCCGATATCCTAAATACCGTTTGCATTCAACAATATCAAAGCCGGTAGCTCTGTTGGCCTTATTGTTCATATTGCAGATATGTACGGCTACGGCGCCTGCAGCGCTGCGGCCATCCGTCATGCAGAATGCGGCGATCTGTTCTCTGCTGTAGTAGGGCTTCTCCTTTGTATCCGGATCTGTCGGAGCATATTTCAGCATGTTTAAAATACGCTTCTCGCTGTCGGTCAGATACAGCGGCTTCCCGCAGAATAAAATTTCTCCGCTGCGCGTCAGTACTCTGGAAATTTTGGTTGTGCCGAAAATATCACCGTATTGCTCCGAAAAGGCTCGTACAGCAAAATCATATAACCCCCGCAGATTCTCATATACATAAATCGGGCTGTTGCTGTGATGAACCCCGGCAATATAGGATACCTCATCCAGCAGAT
>JAGZAC010000052.1 GCA_018370615.1 Clostridiales bacterium | reverse complement strand
TCTTTTTTCTTCAAAAGAATTTCAGAGTCTTTTGTGTTTGGGTCCCCCCAAACACTGTTGTCTTTGTTGTTCAATTTTCAAGGACCCCGCAGCCCCCCCTCAGGGACAGCTCGTTTATTATATCACCCTCTCCCCTCCCTGTCAACCCTTTTTACTAACTTTTTTCCCTTTTTTGTTGAAAGCTTCACATAGCATATTTCAGAAAAATCGGGGCATTCTCAAAATAAGGGGGTAGGTTATGGCATCCGTTTACATTAGAACGCTACTAATTTATTTTATGTTGATTGCCTCTCTGCGGCTTATGGGAAAGCGACAGATCGGAGAGCTGCAGCTATCGGAACTAATCGTTACCATTTTGCTGTCCGAGCTAGCGGCTATTCCTATCGCAGATAAGGACATCCCACTGTTTTATGCTATCGTTCCCATCCTTTTGCTGCTGTCTCTGGAAGTCATCATGTCTTACATTGTCCTACGTCTGCCCGGAATAAAAACACTGTTTGCAGGTAGACCCAGCATCATCATCAACAAAGGCGTGCTGGATCAAAAGGAATTGGAACGCCAGCGCACCGGCATCAGCGAGCTGCTGTGTTCTCTGCGTCAAAGCGGCATAGCGGACATTGGCGAGGTAGAATACGCAATACTAGAGCAAAACGGAAGATTCTCCATTTTCCCTAAAGCGGCAAACAGCAGCGTAACCCCTGCACAAATGGACCTGGGTGTTTCTGAACAGGGAATATCTCATGCACTGATCTTAGATCGGAAGATCATTCGGGATAACCTGCCGCTGGCAGGCTGGGACGAAGAAAAACTCTCCAAGGAACTTCAGCAGCGCGGCCTGCGGGCAGAAGACATTTTTCTTTTTTCCGTCAACGACACCGGAGAAACTACTATTATAATAAAGGAGAAGAAAAAATGAAAGCCTTTATATGCGCGCTGTCCGTTTTTCTCCTATTGTCCTGTGCGGTAACAGTCAACGCCATATATGTGCAAAAGGAAACAGAGCAGCTGGCGGACATCGTCGAAAGTTTATCAGAAGAAATCGAATATGGAGACATCACCCAAATACGTGAAAAATGGGAGCACCTGGAACCTATCATCAGTTACAGCGTCAGCCACAAGGAAACAGACCAAATCGCAGACGCACTGGCAGCGTTAGAATCCTACCAAAGCACCGGAGAGGAAAAGGAATACCATGCCGCCAGGCAGCGGCTACTGGATTTGGTGCGCAGACTTTCACAGTCGGAAGGGTTCTCCATCAAAAATATTTTCTGATCATCGGAACGAACTGCCGTCCTCCAAAAGCAGCTGCCGTCGATGTATGGTATAATACCCCTCTGCATTCGGATCGATCATCGGCATACACGCCTTGGCGACATACACCGGATTCAAATAATTGGCGCTGTCCGCCCGGGTCACCGCAGTAATACGTATACCCTCCGGAAAACGTTCAAACTGAATATCACGGATCAAGGGACGGATATCCGTCTCTTTTTCGCTGCTTTTGGTTCTTTTCAAAACCACCACCGGGCCGTCAAATCGGGATGTAAGGGCGGACAAAGCATTCTCGGCTGCCGGCGCATAATAATCAATTTGATTTTCCGCCCAGGCAATTTCCTTAAAATGAGTCTGCGGTGTATATACCTCCCGAAGCTTTATATCAGAGGGCATGGCGCGAGACAGGGCTTTTAAAATTTCCTCATCCTCCAGTTCACGCACCAGCTTAAATTGGGCAAGCTCTGCTTCCCCACTAGCGCCCACAGAGAGAGGAGATGCAAACGTCAGCTTTGGTATGGGGTTGAATCCCTCCGTATAATATACCGGCAGCCCACTTTTCACCAACACCCTGGTGAAAGTGCGGTGAATATCCAGGTGAGATACATAAGTGAACGCTCCCCCCTTGGAATAACAAATGCGTACGGTACGTACCGGTCGCTCTCCGGGATTGGCCGCCGCACCGGCACCTCTCGCATCCCGTTTTCCCGCATCAGTTCGCACCGGGGAGGTACTTCTGCTGAGATTTTTTAGATGCTCCTCCGGAGTTTCTAAATGTCCCGGACACCAGCGGCACTGGTCGGGTTTTGCCAGCGCGTTGGCGCCGCAGCCGGAGCACTGTTCCTTGCAGGACGGTGTAACCGCCGCCTCCATAGCCTTATGCCGCTCCTGCAGCAGAAACTTCTTGGACACACCGCAGTCGATCACATCCCAGGGAAGAATCTCCTCTTCTCCCATCGTTCGGTTGGCATAAAACGCAGGATCAATGCCCGTATCCGCAAAAATCTGCTGCCATCCAGCGTAGTCAAAAAATTCCTCCCACGCTTCCAGGCGCATCCCTCTGCGGACGGCCTCTTCCAACGCTGCGGACAGCCGCCGGTTTCCCCTGGCAAACACTGCTTCCAGCCAGGATACCTTTGCATCGTGATAATTGTACCGAATTTTCCGGTCATGAAGACAGGAGAGAAGGTGCTGCTGCTTTTCCTCCAGCTGGGCCGCCGTATTCTGCCCCTCCCATTGAAATGGAGTAAAGGGCTTCGGAATAAAGCATGCTACACTGATTGTGACCTTCGGCTGCCTCCCTTTTGCGCGGCCGGGAGTTTTGTAATAGGATTCCACCACATTTTTTGCAAGTGTCGCAATTCCTTCGATATCCTCCAATGTCTCATAGGGCAGTCCGTTCATAAAATACAGCTTTACCTGGCTTTTACCGGAGGAAAATGCAACGCCTGCCGCCCGGAGGATATCCTCCTCTGTGACATTTTTGTTGATCACATCCCGCAGGCGCTGACTTCCCGCCTCCGGCGCAAATGTAAGGGTACTGGAACGAACGGTGGAAATCTGCTCCATCAGTTCCCTGGTAAAGCTATCAGCTCGAAGAGACGGAAGGGACAGATTGATTCTGGCGTCATCCGTCCATGTGAGAAGACTGTTACACAGACTATTCACCCGGGAATAGTCGGAAATAGACAGGGAACACATGGAGATTTCATCATATCCCGTGTTCTTCGCCATCTCTCTTGCCTGGGCGCACAAGGTCTCTGGGGTCTTTTCCCGAACAGGTCTCGTGACAAATCCCGCCTGACAGAAGCGACATCCACGGATACATCCGCGATTTACCTCTAGGGTGATTCGGTCATGTACCGTCTCCACCAGAGGCATCACCGGATCTGTAGGAAAATAAGCCCGGTCCACATCGGCAACAATCCGCTTTTTCACCTGGCGGGGTACGTCGGGGTATTTGGGCCGCATTTCCAGAATTGTGCCATCCTCCCGATAGGAAACATCGTAAAGAGAAGGGACATAAAAGCCCTCCAAATGGGAGGCGGCACGCAGAAAGGCTTCTTTGCTATAAGTTCCCGCCTGCTTCATATTCAGATACAGTCGCGCTAATTCCGGCAGCGCCTCTTCCCCTTCGCCGATAGAAAAGATATCCACAAAATCGGCCATAGGCTCCGGATTGTAGGCGCAGGGCCCTCCTGCCAGCACAATGGGAAAGCTGTCATCTCGGTCGCGGCTGCGCAAGGGAATTTTGCTCATGTCCAGCATGTTGAGTGCGGTCGTATAGCAAAGCTCGTATTGCAGCGTAAAGGCAACAATACCAAACTCCCGGATAGAATCCCCCGATTCGTGGGTATATACGGGAATGTCCCGCGCGCGCATCTCTGCCTCCATATCCGGCCAGGGCGCAAACGCCCGCTCACACCACACATCCTTCATTTCATTGAGAACACCGCACAAAATACGCATGCCCAAATTGGACATACCAATATCGTAAATGTCGGGAAAGCAAAAGGCCACACGCAGCCCAATACTGCTTTTGTCCTTATATACGCTTCCCGCCTCTCCGCCTACATATCGGCCGGGCTTCTGCACCCTTGCAAGAAACGGTTTGATGTCTTCTCTCATTGTACAAACAAGGGCGGAGGTTTGCTCCGCCCTTCCCTTCCATATATAAATACTTATCGAACAATAACCTTTGTAGTGATAATCGCGGGAATCAGCCAGAACAGCTGGCTGGCGCCCAGGTACACGCTGTACAGCTGGGGAAACATGCCGGAAATCAGCACAATTGCCATCACTACGGCACTCAAAACTGCGGACAGCGAATTGATCACATACCCGGTTTTACGGGCGCTGAGGATTTTATCGCACTTGGAAATCGTTTGCAGCAGTGCTTTCGTTCCGTCGCGGGATACGATTCCGCCGTCAGCACGCTGGGAATACTTGGTGATTTCCTCTGTATTCCGATATTTAATCACACGCAAAGAATATTTGCCGCTGCGAATCTGCCGGTAAATCATTTCTTCGTCGATGCTGGGATCGAAGGTTTTCACACATACGCACATGCCGCTGCCTGTAAGCTGCCGCAGAATATATTCGAAATCCGGATCGATGAGATAATGAACGATCATCTTCGCAACCAGCTTGCGCTGATAAATCATGTAAAGGGCGGAGCAGTCTCCCGGCAATTCCGTGTCCTCTTCCACCACATCCTCCGGAATATGAATCCCCAGCTTGGAAAGAGCGGCAGCTCGTCCAAACATGATGTTTTTCTCTCCCACAGTCGCTTCAACATATCCTGTATCCGCATCGATAATCTCCACATCGCCGGAGTGGCCGATTTCCATTGTTGCAACCTCAAACACATCTGCCAGAGGGCCACCGGTTTTCGCAAAAACACTTGCTGCATAATACAGCACTTTATCAATGCGGCTGTTGTTGTACAGCTTTACATTTCGAACCTTCACATTGGTAGAAGGAAATACATTGACGTCATCAAAGGAAACTACGCTGGCGCCGGAGTATTCCTCTACAGAGCCCTCGCCGATAATGGTGCTTTCGTTTTCATAGGCTTCACGGTTGGCCCGGTAAAAGGGATAGCATCCCACAATAATCATAGCTGCCGGCATAGACGCGCTGAGCACCGCAAAAGCCACAGTAAAGGGACCGCTTTCGTGGCCGCTGACGGCGGCATAAATTCCGCCTACCACAGAGAGCAGGATAGCAACCAGCAGCGTCGCACCAATCATGGACCTGTCTCCGCGGCCCTGGTTTCTGGTTCTCCAAAAATATCCGTCTACAAAATCTGTCTTTTGTATTTTTATTATGTCACCGCCATCATCGTAGATACTATCTGCCAGAACTTCATTTTCCATCATGGAATCCCGGGTGGACAGACGGCGCATTACATATTTCGGTTTGGTGGAGGAAACAATGTTAAAGCTAAAAATTTCCCGCCGAACTGTAAGGAATTCGTGAATCGTGGTGAACCACAGGCACAGGGCCGCCGGAAAATGGAACAATACCGGCTCAACACCAGGTACCACAGTCACTGCCTCATAAATAGAACTTGCAATCACTGCCACCGTCATCACCGCCGAGATAGTATCCGTTGTAGGACGCAGATGCAACAGCGAAGCCAATCCGCTGAAAATATGCCGATAACACAAGGCGACCATCAACAGCAGAAGCTGCAAATCCATCATAATATATATTACAGGATACACGGCCGGATCCAGCGCACCGGAAAGCTGATACCCTACCACAGGAAGATTTTCATATATAAGAATCAATACGGTGAGCGCAAGCCCGCACAGGAGTCTTCCCGTCGCCCAACGGTTGCGTTTTCTATACCGGTCTGCAATCTCACCATTTTCTGAAGGATCAGAGTACTCCCCAGGTCCATAACGGCGGCTGCGGGCTACCCATTCCTCCTGATCTGCTACATAATCGTCTGTGATTTGGGTGGCGGTCTCTGCTCCCACAGTTTTTGCCAGCTCGTCCTCCATACCCAACGCCACCATCAGGCTGATATCTGTTTCATCAATGGAGTCTGAGCTCTCTCCAGTAACCTCGTTTACAAGATTTTCAAAATCTTCTGCTTCGTCGTATGTAGTCTCTTCCGAATCTGCGGCATCTGCCTCTGAAGGGGCATCTTCTGCTTCAATGGGGTCATTATCAAAAAAATCGTCCTCCGGATATATGTCCTCTTCGCTGGCAAAAGCATCGTCTGTCACCACGGAATCTGTTCCATCGGAAGATTCCGCCGGCGCATCATAGCGAGAAGGTTCTGCTTCCTGCTCTGACACTTTCCTTGAAAGCTTTGCAAGCAGCTCTTCCGAATGCATCGACGTCCGCGCAGCGGGCGCTTCTTTTTCTGCATCTGCCTGAGATGTCGTCCGGTTCAGACGGGACAAAAGCTCCTGGGCTGTCACTTTTTTGTTCTTTTCATTATTCTCAGCCATTCTTTTGATTCCTTCCTTTGGAATTCTGACCAATACAATCCATCACACCATTTGTTTATCTGACGTGCTGTATCCTGGCGGCGTGACACAAGATAACAGACGCCGCAGTAGATACGTTCAGTGAATTGATCTTTCCATACATGGGAATAGACACAATGAAGTCACTTTTATCACGGACCGTTTTGGAAACACCCTCTCCTTCGCTGCCGAATACCACTGCCGCCGGTACGTGAAAATCTGTTTCATAATAGGGAGTGCCGCCTGCTTCGGCCACAAACACCCAAAGCCCCCTTTTTTTCAAGTCTGTGACAGTTTGTGCAATATTGGAAACCCTTGCTACTGCCATATGTTCCAGCGCTCCAGCGGAAGCTTTCGCCACTACAGGCGTAAGTCCGGCACTGCGCCGTTTGGGTATTATCACACCGTGAGCACCGGCACATTCCGCACAGCGGATCAGTGCACCAAGATTGTGGGGATCTTCGATGGAATCTGCCACTACTATGAGGGGGAGTTCTCCCCGCTGTGCCGCAATATCCAAAATCGCATCGATGTCCGTATATTCCTTCTCAGCGGCTACAGCTACTACGCCCTGATGATTGGCGCCGCGGGCTAGCTGATCCAGCTTTTCCTGGGCCACTTCAGAAACGGGGATTCCTTTCTTTTTTGCTTCCGCAACGATCGCCACCAGAGAGCCTTCCCGCCGGCCGGCCTTTACAAAGATTTTATCTATACTTCTTCCGCTGCGGAGCAACTCCCGTACAGCATTTCTGCCAGCAACTGGTGCCTGCCCATCTGTCAAAGAATTCTGTATTTTTTCTTCTGCGGCTTCTGTCTCACCAGCGCCTTGACCCTTGTCAGAATGCTGCAGTAACCCGGAGCTGCTGAGTGTAGCCGTTTCCAACTCATCATAATCCGGCAGCTTTAAATATCTGCCGCCATAACTGCGAATATCATCATAATCGTCATGAATCTTCGGTGGTCCCTTACGTCCCCCGTGTCCACTATTTTTCGGGCCGCTGTCTGCTCTACGCCTTTGTCCAGAACCGGCAGCATATCCATTCTTGAAAGATGCGGAGGCATCCTTTTGCTTTCTATTTTTTTTACGTGTATTATTTTTTGATGCCGCCGTCATAGGTGTTTCCTGTGCACCATTTTTCTTTTCTTTTTTTGCTCCGGACTTCGGCCGGACATTCCCAGCCGCCCTATCGTCACTATATTGCGCTTTCCCCGCCGGACGGTTTTTCCGTCTCTGACGGTTTTCATTATCGTTCATATATGTAAAATTGCCTTTCTGACAAAATCAAATCTGTTACTCTACTGCCGCAAAGTCACAAAACGCCAGTATTTATGCTTATTATAGCACATAATTCTATATTTGTACATATCTTTTTACAAAAAAGCCGCTATGTCAAATTCTGTATGCCCGCCCTGTAAAAGAAACAATCCCCCTGTCTGCTACGCAGACATGCCCCCTTTACACAAGGGGGCCTACGAAACCTTAAGCCTCCCCTGTGCGGGAGTTGCTATGGCAACTCCTAGGGAGGTGAGTTTTGCGCAGCAAAACTCGAAGGGGTTGTCAATACAGCCTTCCGTCTTCAAGCAAGCAAAAAAGAAGGCACGAAATCGCGCCCTCTTTCCGAGATACTTATGCTAAACCTAACCCACAGCACCATTACTGCTGCTTCATTGCTGCAAAACACTCGCTGCAATATACGGGCCTGTCGCTCGTAGGCTGGAAAGGAACCTTTGCTTCCTTACCGCACTGCGCGCAAGTAGTGGTGAACATTTCTCTCTGTGACTTGGCTGCAGCTTTTCTGGCATCGCGGCAAGCCTTGCAGCGCTGAGGCTCATTCTGAAAGCCCTTTTCTGCATAAAATTCCTGTTCGCCTGCAGTAAATACAAATTCGTTACCGCAATCCTTGCAAACCAACGTCTTGTCCTCGTACATCTTTTACCTCGCTTAATATGGTAGAATAAATTTCGCCCTCAACGGACTTTAACCGTCACCTTTGTAAACAACGCTCTGATTAAGCTATTCGGGCATATAACAAACACGACTCGTGTTTTGCACAATATTTATTTTCCAGGCCATTCCAACTGTTTTCCCTTTTGACGGATACGAAACAAAGCGTTGTAAACTGACTTGGGCTCCTTGCCGACTTCTCCGGCAATCTCTGAAACAGATTTTCCTGCCATATACGCGCGCAGCACCTGCTTTTCATAAGCAGACAGCATTCCTTCGATTTTGACCAGCATCTGCTCCATATTCCCCGCCTGCGAAAAAACGCGGCGGACACTGTTTCTCTTGTTTACTGCTCTTCCAGGCATGTCCCGGCGCATTCTGCGGAGTGCCTTGCGACGGTGGGAAATCAAAGCATTGCGGATGCAAATTTTTGCATACAGACCAAAAGTAACATCCTTTTGTGCACAATCAAACGTAAGCGCAGCCTTCAGCAGGGCACTCTGCGCCTCCTGCAGCAGCTCATCTTTTGCGCCGCTCCCGCTGGCGCAAAAGCTGGACACCATACTGGCAATCAGAGGAGCATATCGCTTTTCCAGCAGGGCAAAGCTCTCATCGCTCCCATTTTGTATTTCCTTCAGCAATGCATCCGAAATATTTTGCAAATCCTGTTTCTCTACCATACGATTTATCTATAAATTCATCGTTTATAACGATACTATTATAGCACAATTGTAAAATTTGTCAATAGCAGTTTTGAATTTTCTTAAATTTTCGTAAATATTTCATTAATAATTGTTTTTTTCGTATAATTTCAATCTTTTTATTTAGATAATTTACGCATTTTAAGTCGGAAATTCAGTTATCCTCAAAAAGATAATTGACGTCCCCACAGAGTAGCGCCACTACACCACGAAACACCACCTCCGGTCGTTCAGAGTAATTGCTGAGCATCCGCTGCAGCTGATAATCACTGTCCGCACGTACCGTCAGATCCATAATAATGCCTTTTTTATCTTTAATAGAACAGTTTACCAAAAATCCGTCTCCATCCGGATGGTAATCATAATTTACAGACGCACCTTTTTTCTCAAAGGAAAGATGTCGCAGCGCGCTGCGATAGCTCTTTTCCCGCACAGATACCATCAAATTTCCAGACAGAGCTTCCGCCACTTGCCTTCCCGTTTCCGTCACCTCGTATAAAAC
>JAGZAC010000051.1 GCA_018370615.1 Clostridiales bacterium | reverse complement strand
GTGGGGGTGGTTGCCTTCATAGTAATACGTATATAAGTTTTCGGTTTCTCCGGTATATTGGACGGTGTTGCAGCAGGTGCAGGTTCCATAAATCCGGTGAGGATGGATGGCTTCATAATTTACGTTTGTGTATGTTGCAGCGTTGGTACCCAATAAATAGACATCTCCGCAGGAACATTCCATGTACTCTCTGTGAGGGTGGTTGCCTTCATAAAAGTATTGATAGTTGTGGTAATGAGTGGAACCACCGTAGGTCGGCGCACCGGTCAGGTAGGTGATAGGGTTAACTCGACTAACACCTACGTACACTTCAAAATGAAGGTGCGGACCGCTAGAATTTCCTGAGGTACCTACTTTTCCAACTATCTGTCCTTGTGTAATAGAAGTATTTACTGTAAAAGCTGGTTGGGATTGCATATGTGCATATCGGGTTTTAGTACCATCATTGTGATCTATGAGAATGCAATGCCCATATGATTGATTGCCAGTGATAGTGACACCATCCCATTTCTGTACCCATGAGACTGTTCCGCTTTTTACAGAATAGATTGATCTACCACCATTTCCATATGCATTTCCATTACTGTCCAAATAACGATAAAAATCAATTGCTTCATGTGATGAGCTATATAAACAACTTATACAGCCGTTGGGATTTGTTCCACCGTAAGCTGTACTAAGATCAAGATTCACATTAGCTACCGGCAAAACCCATCCGTTAGAGTTTGTATTTGTATTCGCATTTGTAGAGAAAGGCATAATATTTTCAGAAGTAGTTAATGTTTTTAAATCATTAATTAAGTATTCGCCGTATAATGTATCATCATGATAAATTCGGATCTTCATGCCCTTTTGAAGTTCACCTTCTGTTACCACATGGTTGTTATAAAGAATTTCAACGGAATGTTGTTCATCAAACGATTCAACATCTATAATTACATCTTCTATACGGTTTCCCTCATATGCATTGGTAAGCGTCATTGTTTCATCGTCGAATTCACAAATAATCCCGTGAGGGCAATATTGAAGAGTGGGATTAGCAACTTGTGAACTTTCATCGGAGAATTCACCAAGCAAAGAGGTTGTACCTTGTGCATCTTGGGAAAAATTTGTTTCATCTATTACGGATAATGCATAAGATGGTGACAATAATGACAGAGATACAAAAATGCTCAACATAATAAATATGATTTTACGTTTCATTCAAATTCCTTCCTTTAAACTATAAATTATCAATGCTGAGTATTCTAAGTAAGATGATATATGCTGATTTGCAGAAAAGAGTCGATTTCAAATTTGTCCGTTTTGTATGTAGCTATTTGAATGGAACTATTGTTGAAAATGCCACTCAGCAGATATGTATCAAATGTGTAGTAACCATAGGGATCTCCAAGTTCTTCGTCTGATTTTACATCTGTAATGCCAGGAGTTTGCTTTATAACAGCTTCAAGTTCAACAAAGGTTTCTGGTATTGTCAAATTTGAAAAAACTTTCATCAAATTCTCCTCTGTGGCGGGCAGAGAATTCACTGCATCAACAATCACGATTTCCATGCATTGAATATCTTCTTTCGGCAATGGTGCAGATTCTACTAAAATATGACCGTTTTCATCTTGTGGAGGAGAACTTTCGCCCCAATCTACGTCCTCCCAACTCCAAAAATACTGGCCAAATCCGTTTTCAAAATCATACCAAACGCCGCCTTTGGCTGTTCCAACTTCTATTAGTTTGCCGTGTTTATCTACTAGTTGTGAGTAAGTCAGACCAATGTCGGCAAACATATCAGTATTGAGTGTCATTTCGCTTACCGGTACTGTTGTCTCTTCCTGGGTGGTAATAACTTCCGTGGTCTGTGGAGCTGTTGTTTCCCCGGTGGTTTCTTCCGAGGTAGAGCCGGGGTTCTCTGTACATGCGGCAAGAGAAATCAGCATTACGCAGGACAAAAGCAAGCTTATCAATTTTGTTTTCATAGTGTTCTCCCCCTTTGTTGCAAACTTTTTTGTTTTAGATTTAAGATGCCTGAACTGTCGCTTGTGCCTCTGTGTCAATTTGGTTCAAATCATTGTGATAAATAAATATTTTTGCTCCCTCATATATGAAGGTCGAATAGTATTTGAGTGAGGTGACAAATCCATCCTCCCCAGTTTGATAATTGATTACTCCGTCTAAATTTTGTATATCGGACAAGCTTATAGGATAAGTGGCGCTGGCAAACAAATTTTCAACTGGAATGGATATAATGTCGTAGCATTCTATACTTGCTTTGGGCAACGCAATATTTTCATCGTCTATAATATTTCCCGAGGCATCTCTTGGAAGGGGAAAGGCTTCTCCGCTTTCAATCTCTCGTCCATAGTCAAGTTGCTCAAAACCCCATATGTATGCGCCATATCCATTTTCAAAATAGTATCCCAAACCGCCGCCGCGACTTGTAACATCCACTTTCTCTCCATGCTTTTCCACAAGCTCGGAATAGGTGAGCCCGATGTCGGAGAGCAAATCCTCATTGAAGGCAAGTGCCGCAGATGGCACATCTGTTGTTTCCTCTGCTGTTGTATCATCCAAAGTCGTGACTTCTTCCGTGGTCTGTGGAGCTGTTGTTTCCCCGGTAGTTTCTTCCGAGGTAGAGCCGGGGTTCTCCGTGCATGCTGCAAGAGAAATCAGCATTACGCAGGACAAAAGCAAGCTTATCAATTTTGTTTTCATAGTGTTCTCCTTTTCATGGCGAAACCAGTAAATGATATGCTGTACGGGAATGCGCAAATATTTGTGTTTTCACCTTCTTTCCTGTGATTTGCTATAGTATACAAAATATACAACAGAATAACAAAAACTTTGTCAAATCATATCAAATATAAAAAGGCCGCAAAACAAAAGCTGTTTTGCGGCCTTATGTCGGGAGCGGCTCCGCGAAAGGAAACAGACAAGGGAGCGCCCGCTTTTTATATAAACAGTTGAACTGCATACTGTTGCTTCCTTTGTATGTCTGTCAAACCAATGACTCTCTTTAATTTTATCATATACATATTTCGTTCATTTGTCAAGTATATTTTGGATGATTTATATACTTTTCGGGAACACTTTCATCAGTATATTTGTAAAAGGTAGGAAGATACAAATGGAGTCTGTATGGAGCGCCGGCATAAAAGAACCGGATAGAAAACCGCGTCCCTCGCTGAAGGGAAATATTAAAACAGATGTGCTTGTGATCGGCGGTGGAATGGCGGGAATTTTGACTGCGTACCGGCTGGGGCAGGCAGGGGTAAACTGCGTTGTTGCAGAGGGCAGGACAGTAGGGGATGGTGTTACCAAGAACACCACTGCAAAGGTGACGGCACAGCACGGACTGATCTATGGAGATATTATCCGCCGTCGGGGGCTGGACATGGCAAAGGCATATCTTAAAGCAAATCAGCAGGCAGTTGCCGATTTTCGAAACCTGTCGAAAAAGTATCCCTGTGACTTTGAGGAAAAAACTGCCTATGTGTATTCCAGGGACCGGAGGGACAAGCTGGAACAGGAGGCGCGGGCCTATGAAAATCTGGGCCTTTCGGCGGTTTTGCGGGAAAAGGTGCCTGTACCTGTTGAAACAGTGGGAGCTTTGGGTATGGCGCATCAAGGGCAGATCCATCCGTTAAAGCTTATTTTTGCGCTTGCAGAAAATATGGACATTTATGAAAATACCTTCGTTCGTAAAGTAGAAGATGGGGTGGCGAAAACAGACAATGGAGAAATCCATGCGGGGCATATTGTGCTGGCAACTCACTATCCTCTGATAAACATTCCGGGGCTATATTTTATGAAGCTATACCAGCATCGCAGCTATGTAATTGCCCTGGAGGGGGCACAGGCTATTGATGGCATGTATGTGGATGCACAGCAGGACGGGTATTCTTTTCGTACCTACCAGGATCTGCTTTTTGTGGGAGGCGGCAGCCACAAAACTGGGAAACAGGGTGGGGGATTTACAGAGCTGCGGAACCTTGCAAAAGGCGCGTGGCCGGATGCGGTAGAGCGTTTTTCCTGGGCAACCCAGGATTGTATGAGTTTGGACAGTATTCCTTATATTGGACGTCATCGGGAAAAAACAAAGCATCTGTACGTTGCCACCGGGATGAGCAAATGGGGCATGACAGGCTCTATGGTGGCGAGTCGGCTTTTGCGGGATTTGATTGTGCATGGGAAAAGCGAATTGGAAGCTTTATATTCTCCGCGCCGGCCGATGGTGGGACTGCAGCTGGCGTCCAATCTCTGCTCTGCTGCAGCGGGACTGCTCAGTGTTGGAGGACCGCGGTGTACGCATATGGGGTGTAAGCTACACAAAAACTGTGTGGAGGGCACATGGGACTGTGCATGTCACGGCTCCCGCTTTGATGAGGCGGGCAATGTGATCGATAATCCAGCGAAGAGGCGGGCACATTTGTAAAAAAAACAATCCCCCAGGTGGCTGCGCCACCAGCCCCCTTTACACAAGGGGGCCATTATAATTATGGTTCAGAGTTGCTATGCAACTCCCACAAGGGGAATATAGAGTTTAAAGCCTCCCCTGTGCAAGGGGAGGTGGCTCGCCGCAGGCGAGATGGAGGGGTTGTTTGTTGCAAGAGGACAATCCCCCAGGTGGCTGCGCCACCAGCCCCCTTTACACAAGGGGGTCTTCATAATTATGGTTCAGAGTTGCTATGCAGTTTCCACAAGGGGGACTATAGTGTTCAAGGCCTCCTTGCAAAGGACTCTTTTATGTTTGTGCCGTGTCAAACTGCGCCTGATACAACTGGCTGTAATAGCCGCCACGTTTCACCAGCTGCTCATGGGTGCCGCATTCTGCCGCAGCGCCGTCTCGCAGTACTACGATCATGTCTGCATTTTGAATGGTAGACAGCCGGTGGGCGATGACAAAGCAGGTACGTCCCTCCATCAGCTTCAGCATTGCCGCTTGAATGGCGCGTTCTGTCCCGGTGTCTACATTGGAGGTTGCTTCATCCAATATCAGCATAGGCGCATCCAGCAGCATGGCTCGGGCGATGGTAAGCAGCTGCTTTTGCCCTTTGGAGATTCCCGAACCACCATCCTGCAGAAACGTGTCATATCCGTCTGGCAGGGACTTTATAAATCCATCAATTTTTGCGGCTTTGGCTGCAGCCTCTACTTCTTTTCTTGTGACTCCTTCTTTTCCATAAGCTAGGTTTTCAAATACTGTTCCGGAAAATAGCCATGTGTCCTGCAGTACCATAGAATAGGCGCGGCGCAGACTGGCTCTGGTGACGGTGTGGATCTCCCGCCCGTCTACGGTGATGGTGCCTGATTGGGCGTCGTAAAACCGCATCAGCAAATTGATAATTGTAGTTTTCCCCGCCCCTGTGGGACCTACGATGGCTATTGTTTGACCAGGCTGCGCCTTGAGATTGAAATGCCGAAGTACTGAAGTCTTTCCATATCCGAAGCATACGTCCTTCAGCTCCACGGCCCCCTGTACATTTTCCAGCTCTGTTGCATCGGGGGCATCCGGTGTCTCTTCGGCCTGATCCAGCAAGCGAAAGACGCGTTCCGCTGCGGCAAGTGCCGATTGAAGTTCGCTGATAATATTGGCAAATTCATTAATAGGACCGGAAAATTTTCGGGAATAGAGCACAAAAGAGGAGACATTTCCTAGTGAAATACCGCCGCCCATGTACAGCAGCGCACCAAATACGCTTACCAGCATCAGGGACAGATTGTTGATGAAATTTACCATGGGACCGGCCATGCATGCAAAAGAATCTGCCTCATAATTGGCTTGACATGCATCGGTATTATGTTCTTCAAATCGCTTTTGGAAAACTTTCTCTCTGCCATAGGATTTGATAGTTTGCAGTCCGCCTGTCATTTCCTCTGCATAGCTGTTCAACTCCCCTAGCTTTTCGCTGCGTTTTCTGTAAAGGGGACGTACCCGTTTGGAGCGGTATTTTGTAAACAAAACAGAAGCGGGAATGGTCACCACAAAGATCAGCATCAGGGGCGGAGAAATGGAAAGCATCATGAGAAAGGAGCCACCTACGGTAATTATGCTAGCCAGCATCTGCACCAGGTCATTGGAAAGAGAAGCGTTTACCGTGTCTATGTCGTAGGAAAGCGTGCTCAGTACATTGCCGATGGGATATGTGTCAAAAAAGTGTACCGGCAGCCGCATCAGATGATTGTAAACGTCTCTCCGGAGCCTGTAGATAATATTTCGGCTGAGCCGCACCATCAGTGCAGCCAGAATGTAGCTGATCACGGCAGACAGCAGATAGAACAGCAGCATCAGCGCTGCGTAATAGAATACTGTTTGGAAATCTACCTGTCCCGGCCCTGGTTTAATGGCGTCTATGGCGTATCCAGAAAGTTTTGGACCTATCAGTGCCAGCAGATTTCCGCTGATGCTGAGAACTGCCGCCAGCACCAGCATCCATTTATACTGGCAGAGATAGTGCCACAGCCGTCGC
The DNA here is from genome assembly GCA_018370615.1 of Clostridiales bacterium. Classification (GTDB taxonomy): domain Bacteria; phylum Bacillota; class Clostridia; order Oscillospirales; family CAG-272; genus Avispirillum. The sequence goes on along the minus strand of JAGZAC010000051.1, from coordinate 3,029 downwards.
AGCGTTGCGCTGGAGCGCTCGCTGGGCCGCTCGTATGCGCCGCCGCGAGGCCCGCCCGGTATATTCTGTCCTGCAGCCATGGTTCATCCCTGCCTTTCTCTATTTTGGGTGTGCTGTAAGTTTGCCTCTGGCATTTGCACTCGTACAATTTCTCGATAGACGGGACAGGCACCCAGCAGCTGTTCATGGGTGCCGTATCCGATCATGTGGCCTTCCTCCATCACCAAGATGTGATCTGCGTGGCGGATGGAGCTGATTCGCTGGGCCACGATGATTTTTGTGGTACCGCTCAGATTTTCTGCCAGTGCCCAGCGCAGGGCAGCATCTGTTTTATAATCCAATGCACTGGAGCTGTCATCCAGCAGGAGAATCTGGGGCCGATTTGCCAGCGCACGGGCCAGAAGCACGCGCTGCTTCTGGCCTCCGCTGAGATTGGTGCCCCGGGAGGCAATATGTCTGTGAAAACCGTCTTTCTGGTTTTCTATGAATTCCGCCTGTGCCATTTGCGCCGCCCAGCTGAGCTGCCGGGGCGTCAGTCCGCGGCCGAAGTCTATATTTTCAGCGATACTGCCAGCGTGAAGAAAGTCGTTTTGAAAAACCACGCCGAATTTAGCATACAATTCCTGGGTTGGAATGGAACGCACGTCCTGGCCGTCGATATACACAGCGCCTGTATCTGGGTCGTACAGCCGCAGCAGCAGCCGGAGAATGGTGCTTTTCCCGCTCCCGGTAGGTCCGATGATTCCCAGCGTTTCCCCTTTTCGCAGGGCAAAGCTGATATTATCAATATTGTTTTTGCGCTTGGCATAGGAAAAGGATACCCGGTCAAATGCTACATGATACATCCGATTTCCTGCCGGCTGGGGAGAAACTTTCATTTCTTCCGGTGCATCCAATACCTCTGCAATTCTGCGACCGCTGGCCGCCCCCTTGGAATACATAACAAACAGACGGGACACCATCATCAGTGCATTCAGAATAATAGTGAAGTAACTTAAAAAGGCGATAATTGTACCTGGCTGGGTCTCCTCTGCGTTGGCCCGAAAGGCGCCGACTACGATGACCAGAGTGAGTCCGGTGTTTAGTACCAGATTCATTACTGGGTTAGTCAGGTTCATCAGAAGACCCGCCGTGCATTCCCGCTGGGCTGCCTCTCGGTTGTCTTTGTCGAATTGGGCTTTTTCATATTCTGTTTTGGACAGTGCCTGAATGACCCGAATGCCGGACATGCTTTCTTGTGCCCTGCGAATCAGGCTATCCAGCGCCTGCTGGGTACGGGTGTACAGCCGGATTCCCTTTCGGGATACAAAAAAGACAATGACTCCCAAAAGAGGAAGGGCAGCCAATAACACCAATGTAAGCACTGGCTCCATGGAGAGGGTGACGGCAATGCCGCCCAGCAGCAGGATGGGAGCACGCACTCCCAGGCGCTGCATGCGGTCGATCATTTGATGGACGTTATATGTGTCGCTGGTAAGCCGGGAAATCAGTGACGGTGTAGTAAAAGCGTCCTCTTGTCTGGCGGAGAGAAGGGTGATTTTTTCGAACAGATCCCTTCGTAAATTTCTGGTAATATCCCTGGAAATGCGTGTGGCCATACGGTTGGCAATGACATTCCCCGCCAGTGCGCCGGCGGCGCACAGCGTCATCAGGCCGCCCCAGACCCAAATCATCGCCCGATCTCCTGCTGCCGCATATGTGTCCAAAATGACAGAAAGCATCCACGGCAGCAGCAGTTCTACAATGGTGCCGGCAAATTTAATCAGCAGCTGCACGCTCATTTGTCCTATTTTGGGGCGGATATAGGTAAGTATGGTTTTCATCGGATTTCCTGTGCCTTGTTTGCCAGCTGTTCTAGAAGCGTTTCCAGAAGCTCCAGCTCTTCTGCAGTGAGGCCTTCTGTTAGTGCCATTCGCCAGCGGAGAAAGGTATTCCGTACGATGGGTAGGGCATCCTCCATTTTCTTTGTGGGATATACTTCTACCGCACGTCTATCATCTGTACTCCGCCGGCGGTAGATAAATCCGTTTTCTTCCAGCAGCATCAGCTGGCGGGTGACACTGCTTCTGTTGACATGGAGCCGCTGTGCCAGCTGTTCTTGGGTGATTCCCGGTTCGGAGCAGATTTCCGGTACATAAGGCGCCTGATACCCGTTGAGTCCTATCTCCGTCAAATGCGTATCGCGATATAGTGTAGCGCACCGTGCAATGGTGCTGATATTTTTCATAAGATACCGCTGCATATATTTCTCCTGACTCCCAAATTGTTGCGTATGCAACTATTATAGAAAAATTTCTCCTGTTTGTCAACAGAAGCTCCGTCATCTATCATCGATACTCGGAACTGTAATATGCAGGCGGAGCGCTTGTAGTTGCAGTGTCTGCTGCCTTTTCTGTGGCAAGGCAAAATTTGACCTTCGGGAGAAAATCTGTTACAATAAATAAAAACGGGAAGGGAGCCGGTGCATGAAGGAACAGGAAAAGTTTTTGCCCTCCAATCTGTTTGAGGGGATGACCTCGATCCGGGCAGTTTTGCATGCCGGAGAGCAGGGCATCAGCGACCGGAGGATTACAGAAATTTTATACGACAGAAGCCGTGCCGCGTCCCGTAAAAAGGAACTGCATTATCTGGAGAAGATTTCTTTGGAGCGGGGATTTGTGCTTACTCCCTGCACAGAGGAAGAAATCGATGCCCTTACCATCGGTACTTCCCACGGAGGGATTGTCGCCCGCTGTACAGACCGAAGCCCTGTTTCCCTGGAGGAGCTGCCGGAAGAAACCTCCCCGGAGGAAGGCTTTTATGTAATGCTGGACGGAATTGAGGACCCCTATAATTTCGGATATGCCCTTCGGTCCATTTATGCAGCCGGTGCTGATGGGATCATATTGCCTCAGCGCAACTGGATGAGCGCCGCTGGGGTCGTCTGCCGGGCATCTGCCGGGGCTTCGGAGCTGTTCCCTCTGTATACTGCCGCACCGGAGGCGGCAGTGGATTTTTTCCGAAGAAGAGGATATAAAATTGTTTGTGCA
>JAGZAC010000050.1 GCA_018370615.1 Clostridiales bacterium | reverse complement strand
GAATCCTCTGCTTGTTTGCCGCCGATGCAGCCGCCAGGAAAATTTTGTCTACTTCCTCTTGCGTATACGTTGCAAACTTCGCCTGCGCTGCGCGTACCCGCTCCAGCGCGGCTTCCAATCCTTCTACACTGTCTACGATCGGTCTTTCCTGCTTCATAATGTACTCCTTTTCCATTTCATAAAATAATCAAATTTCTGCTGCGCTTTTACATAACTGCGCAAGAGAGGTGGCGATGTTTTCATTTTTGATAATCACGCCGGGCGGAGATAACAAATGCAACGGCGCGAAATTCATAATTGCGCAAATCCCGCAGGCAGCCATTTGACTGCAAATATCCTGCGCAGCATCGGCAGGCACTGCGATAATTCCCACATGGACACTGTTTTTCCTACAAAAAGCAGGCATCTGTGCAATGTCCAAAATAGGTTTTCCGCTGTCTGTTTCTCCCCACAGGGAGGCGTTGGTGTCAAAGGCTGCAATAAGAGAAATCCCGTATTCACGGAATCCGTCGTAATCCAGCAGCGCACGGCCCAATTTGCCTGCACCTGCAATGATCGCCGTGTCCATTCTGTTATATCCCAGAAAAGACTCAATCACCTCCGTCAGCTCGCTAACCGCGTATCCAACTTTGGGACGTCCAATGTCGCAGATGGCAGATAAATCTTTCCGGACGGAAACCTCGCCCATCGCCAAGGCTTTTGCAATTCCGGTTGCTGAAATATACTGCGTGCCCTCCGGCAGGGTTTTCAAATAAGACAAGTATGTAGGCAGTCTACTCAAAACAGCCGGTGAAATATTTTTCTTCCCCACCTGGATCCTCCTTTTCCTTCAGCTTAAAAAGCGCAGTTCTCGCTTCTTTGCATTAAGTATAGCACATCTGCTCCCACGTTGGAAATATAAAAAATGCATATTCAATATGCTTTTATCGATATATGTGAATCGATAACAAAATACACATACAAATATGCATTAATATTATGCAAAATTACCCATCAGTAATTTTTAAAAAATTGATACAGATGACATGGAATCATACCGTTGTATAATTTGCGAATTTTGTCCGCGCGGCGGCCATACAGCTTGGGAAATTCTTCGTGAGATGTAAGCACATATATTTGCCACTTCTCTAGATTTTTCTTCCATGCTTGTCCAATGTCTCGGTACAGCTGCTCTACTTCTTCCGGGGACATAAGACGCTCTCCGTAGGGTGGATTTGTGGCAATGGTTCCCCGAAGTCCTTCCGATTCCAGTGTGCGTGCGTCCTGGCAAACAAACTGGATTTTATCGGACACGCCGGCGCGCCGCGCACATTCTGCGGCAATATCAATAGCCGACGGATCAATATCGGAAGCGCGTACAGAAAAATCTGTCTTTGTCTCGCGGGCCCTTTCCTCGGCAGCTTCTCTGGCCGCTACCCACAGGGGTTTTGGAAATTGCGGAAAATCCTCAGCCGCAAAGCAGTGTGAGAGTCCCGGCGCAATATTCCACATCATCATAGCCGCTTCGATCGCAATCGTACCCGACCCGCAAAAAGGATCGCAAAACAATACATTTTCCCTGGGGCGGGCGAGCTTTGCAACAGCTGCCGCCAGCGTTTCCCGCAGCGGCGCCTGCACAGTTTGGGGACGATACCCGCGTTTATGCAAAGGTGTGCCGGATAAGTCAATCATGATGCTGGCATTATTTTTAAAAAGGAAAAATTCCAATTGATATTTTAAGCCTGTCTCCGGAAGCTGGGAAATGCCGTATATCTGCCCCAACCGTGTTGCTGCAGCTTTTTTTATAATTTTCTGGCAGTCTGGTACGGAATACAGAGTGCTTTTGATCGCATGCCCCCGCACGGGAAACGCGTCGTTTCTGCCAATCCACTCTTCCAGAGGGAGCGACCGCGTTCCTTGAAAAAGCTCTTCAAAGGTCTCCGCATGGAACTGCCCAAGCTGCAGGTACAGTCGTTCGGCAAAACGCAAATGGATATTGCACACTGCAGCCGCGGCAGCGTCGGCTGCAAAAGTGATTCTGCCATCCATGGCTTGTATACGCTGGTACCCCAGCGCATCTATTTCAGCTCCCAAAAGCCCTTCCAAGCCAAAGAGACAGGTCGCAGTGTATGTGAGCATTTCTCTATGATTCCTTTTCATTCTTGCGTTCGTTTTTTTGCTGCAGCTTTTGCTTCTCCGGCCGTCCCACAGCAAGGGTAAAGGTAAATCTGCACCATTTGCCCTGCTCGCTTTCTACCCATATTTTTTGCCCTTGGGCTTCAATAATTGTACGGGCAATATAAAGCCCGAGACCTACGCCGGTCTTATCCATTCCTCTGCTTTTGTCACTCTTGTAAAAACGTTCAAATACGTATGGAAGATCTTCCTTGGAAATTCCCTGTCCCTCGTTGTATACGCTGACATAAATCAAGCGGTCTTTTTGCTTGATGGAAATTTCGTACCGTCCTCCTTCCACAGAAAACTTGATGGCATTATCACAGAGATTATAAAAAATTTGATGGATTGCGTCTTTATCCGCCCAAACATACATATTTTCTGCGTCACAGACAAACTGTACATCCAGCTTTTTGTCCTCCAGACGCTGGATATTGCTGATAACAATCTCCCTTCCCTGTTCGCAGATATCATAGTTTTGGGGATGGAACTGCCGTTCCCCTGCCTCCAGGCGGGAAACATCCAATAGCTGGGAAACCAAACGAGAAAGCCGGCGCACCTCCGTTGCAATAATGTTCAAATAGTACGCATGCTGTTCAGGGGGAATAGCACCGTCCAGGATTCCATCGATAAAGCCGGATATGGTCGTCATCGGTGTACGCAGGTCGTGCGATACATTTGCCAGAAAAGAGCGGCGCATATCTTCCATATGCTGCAGCGAAGAAGCCATGCTGTTGAATGCAGATGCAAGTTCTGCAATTTCATCGTTTCCTGTCACCGTTACTCTGGCATCAAATTGGCCCTTTGCAAAGGACCTTGCGGCGCGGCTGGTCTCTTTGATAGGTGAGATGAGACGATCTGTAATAAAATACACCGCAATCAGCGACGCCATCATAATCCACAAGATGGACATGATGAGTGTTTTGTTCATCGTTGTAATCAATGTATTCGTACCTGTGTCGCTGGAAGTAGCAAAAACGGCGCCGATATATGTCCCATCGTCATATAAAGGAATTGCATAGTATACATGGGGAGAACGGAAGAAGCCGTCCATATCATCCATGGCAGACACATTTATTCCCGACAGAAGCTGATCGGTCACTCTTTCAGGCACGTAGTATCGCCCAGTTCCGTTGGACACGGCCTCAACCGTTATAGAGACACCTCCGAAATGAATGACCTGTCCGGTATCATCTATAATAAAGATTGTCATAGTATCATCGTTGACCACCAAAAGATCTAGAATCATTCTAAGACTTTGGCTCCGATGCATAAGATAATTGTGAAAATCATTTTCGTTTGGAGAGTAATCCGCCTCAATGAATGCAGAAACGGAATTGGCCGCATTGGAAAGAGAACCGGACTTTACTTCACTGCCGTAAGAATTTACAATGGTGGAGATGGTAGACGACAATATAAAAAAACTGATTACATTAATCAGAAGAAAGGTTCCCATATATTTGATAAACACGCTCTTGATCTTAAACATAAAAAGACTCCTTTCAACTGATGTAAATAAAAGGGAAAAGGGGCAGGTTTACTGCCCCTCATGCTGTCACTGCAGCAGTTCAAATTTATAACCGACGCCCCATACGGTTTTCAGTGTCCATTTGTCGGAAACACCCTCCAGCTTTTCCCGCAGGCGTTTCACATGGACGTCCACCGTTCTGGAGTCCCCCAGATAGTCAAAGCCCCATACCTTGTCCAGCAATTGATCTCTGGTGAAGACCCGGTTGAAATTGGAGGCAAGGAAGTATAGGAGTTCCAATTCCTTAGGCGGAATGTCCACCGGCTTGCCCCGCAGCTTCAGCTCGTATTTCTGCAGACTGATTTCAATGTTTTCGAATTTAATGACTTCGTCTTCCATCTGGTTGTCATGGGCGCTGTACCTGCGAAGCACGGCCTTGATTCTGGCGGAAACCTCTTTCATATCAAAGGGCTTCACAATGAAGTCATCTGCCCCCAGCTCCAGGCCCAGCACCTTATCAAAGACATCGCCTTTTGCCGTTACCATAATCACCGGCTTGGAGGATACCTCTCGGATCTCCCTGCAAACCTGCCAGCCGTCCTTCTTGGGCAGCATTATGTCCAAAAGCACTAGGTCCGGCTCGTACATTTTGAAATAACTGACGCCCTCTGCTCCGTCAGAAGCAGTTTTGACCTCATAGCCTTCGTTTTCAAAATAAAGCCGCAGCAGTTCGCAGATATTCGGATCATCGTCAACAATTAAAATTTTCGTACTCATTTTATTTATACTCTCCTTTATGAAGGTATTGCATAGCGATTCAGAAATATTCAACATTATGATAACATAAAATATCAAGTTTGTATACAGATTTTTCTCAACATTTTTGATTTTTGTCCAAATATTTCAAAGCTATTCCATTTATTGGTGCTATTTTAACCGGCGAAAGTGATAGTTATGTGAAAAAAATGTGATTTATTAAAAAAAAATTGGTGAATTTGTCAATTCAAAAAATATCCCTTGCAGTAAAGGAACCTTTTCTGTATAATAGCAGTAGAATCGAAAAGGAATGGTACGATATGAAACTTGGAATCATCGGACTGCCCAATGTAGGCAAAAGTACCTTATTTAATGCAATTACAGGCGCGGGTGCTCAGTCGGCAAATTATCCCTTCTGCACCATTGACCCAAACGTAGGCGTGGTAGCCGTACCGGATTCCCGGCTGGATGCACTGGCACAGATGTACAGCCCGCAGAAATACACCCCTGCCGTAATCGAATTTGTGGATATCGCCGGACTGGTGCGGGGCGCCTCGAAGGGGGAAGGACTGGGAAACAAATTTTTGTCTCACATTCGAGACGTGGACGCCGTGGTGCACGTGGTACGCTGTTTCGATAACGGGGACATCGTCCATGTAGACGGCAGCGTAAATCCCTCCAGAGATATTGAGACAATCAATTTGGAGCTGATTTTTTCCGATATGGAAACGCTGGAGCGGCGGATTGAAAAAACAAAAAAAACAGTAAAAAGCGATAAAAGCCTTGCCCCTGCCCTAGAAGTATATGAAAAGACACTGGCACTTCTCTCCGATGGAAAAACTGCCCGCAGCGGTGAATTTACAGAGGAGGAATGGGCGATTTTGGAAGAAGCAGGGCTGTTGACTGCCAAACCGGTTATTTATGCAGCCAATGTGAGCGAGGAAGAAGCAGCCGGTGTATCAGGGGATAATGCATACTTTCAGGAAGTCGTCGAAGCTGCAAATACAGAAGGCGCCCAGGTAATTCCCGTTAGTGCAGAAATTGAGGCAGAAATTGCAGAACTGGAACCGGAAGAAAAGGCCGCTTTTCTCGCCGATATGGGAATCAAGGAATCCGGCTTGGATAAGCTCATTAAAGCAGGCTATTCCCTGCTCGGCCTGATTAGCTTTCTTACCGGCGGTCCCAAAGAAGTGCGGGCATGGACGATCCGCAAAGGGACAAAGGCGCCCCAGGCAGCCGGAAAAATTCATTCCGATTTTGAGCGGGGGTTTATCCGTGCAGAAGTAATTGCCTTTGACGATTTGATGGCATGCGGCTCTCTTGCAGCGGCAAAGGCCAAGGGCCTGCTGCGCAGCGAAGGAAAAGAATACGTCATGTGCGATGGAGACGTGGTAGAATTTTTGTTCAATGTTTAATCATAAGCTGTAGGAGGACAAAAATATGATAAAAAAGATTTCCTTATTGAGTGCCACTGTATTGCTGGTGGCTGCGTTACTGTGTGCCTGCGGCAACACTACCGGTGGTTCAGAAAATATTGTCGGTACATGGGCGATGACAAATAATGAGGAATATCAAGATATTTTGGAGGGATATGTTTCTGAAGACATCTTCTTCAGTGTCTATTATATCTTTAATGAAGACGGTACCGGCAGCACCCATTTGGACAATGATGAAGACCTTTTTACTTTTGAATACACGTACGACGGGAGCACCTTGACTCTTACCTATGAAAACGGGGAACCAGAAAGCATTCCTTGTACTATTAAAGGACGGGAGATGCATCTTTCAGACAATGGTGAAGATGTGATATTTTATAAACAATAGCTTAAAAGGAAAAGGCCGGAATTGGGGCACCCTCCGTAAGGAAGGTGCCCCAATGATTTATATTTTACCTTTTTTCGGATTGTGGTGTCACAATCCGATGCTCGTTATCCCTGTGGACACGTCGGTACATATTTCATATCAGTTGCTTATAACTCCTTTGTACCAAGTTGGAATGGTTTTCGTCATATTATCATACCAACTTAGTACCTCTTTTGCTTGATTTACCATTACTTGAATTCGACTCTGTCCAAAAGGAATTGCCCAAGGCACAGAAGATAGAGTATTCCCGCTGATATAAAGTGCGAGCAGCTCCCAAAACTGAATAGGCACATCATAATCGAAGTATCCGTTAACCATTCCAGTTGCAAACAAAGGGGCAATTTGGGCGCACCACGCAGTGCACTTAAATTCTTCCCATGGATCTCCGAAGTCATTTCTATTAAAATCAATGATGTAGAGTTGCTTATCATTCCCTATCATCATATTGCCAATATGGTAATCTCCGTGCTGATAGGTTTGAGGGCGATCGCTGAGTAAATATCTGTGAGCGTTCATGTAATCAATGAAGGCTTGCCCATTTTCGTACTTGATGGGACATTCTTCATACCTCTTGATTTTGCGGTCTGCTTTCCGATTAAAATAGATTTCCCAATCTTCTATTTCTTTGGGAGCTGGGATTTTGTGAATTTTCTTCAGTATTTTTCCCGCTTCAAAACCGTAAGAATACTGTTCTTCGCATGTGAAATTATGTACATTTTCTTCTGCATCAATGCCGTCTATCCAAGTTTGAATAGAATAAACTCCTTCATCTGATGTGCCGAACTCCAAAGGAGTACACATTGGCACACCGAGAGCTGCCACCTGACTCATAAGTTCATATTCACTTTTCTTTCTGTCATACTGTTCAATCGGAGAAACACGAAGTAAGAACTTATTTCCTTGTTCGTCAGTAACACAGTATTTTTTATCTTCTGACCAACCTTTATTTATTAGTTGCTTTGTAATAAACTTATGTTGCGGCATAGTCTTTCACCTTTCTTACTATAGAAAGTGTCTCCCTTTTCCGGCCTTTTATATTTGCAAATTCTCCGCTTCTTCCAGCCAAAGAGATACCGCCGCATCACTGGGCATCCGCCAATCGCCTCGGGGAGACAAGGCGATACTGCCGACTTTTACACCGTCTGGCTGACAGCTGCGTTTATACTGCTGGGTAAAAAATCTTTTATAGAAAATCCGCATCCATTTCTGTAGCGTCTTCCCGTCATACTTCCCTGCAAACGCCTTTTTTGCTAAATGAAAGATTTTTTTCGGTGAAAATCCAAAGCGAAGCGCATAGTACAAAAAGAAATCATGAAGCTCGTACGGTCCTACAATATCCTCTGTCTGCTGCGCAATTTTACCGTTCTCATCCGGAGGCAGGAGTTCTGGGCTGATGGGAGTATCCAAAATGTCCAGCAGAACTTCCCTGCATCCCGAGAAAATATCATCTTCCGCCATGGAATTGATCATCCAGCGCATGAGGGTTTTAGGTACCCCTGCGTTGACGCCATACATGCTCATGTGATCCGCATTGTAGGTACACCACCCCAGCGCAAGCTCACTTAAATCTCCCGTACCGACCACAAGACCGCCGATTTTACTTGCATAGTCCATCAACACCTGTGTGCGCTCTCTGGCCTGTATATTTTCAAAGGTAACGTCCATCTGATCCACCGGATGACCGATGTCCTTACAGTGCTGGATGCAGGCATCCCGTATGGGAATCTCCAGAGCGGTGACACCCAATTGCTTCATAAGACGAATTGCATTGTCGTATGTTCGGCTGGTGGTTCCAAAGCACGGCATTGTAATGGCACAGACATCAGACGTAGCGCGCCCCAGCCGCTGCACCGCCTCACAGGAGACAAGAAGTGCCAGCGTGGAATCCAAGCCACCCGACACACCGATCACCGGCCGGGCGCCCACAGTCCTCAGCCGTTTTTGCAGACCTGATACCTGCATTTCAAAAATACCACGGCAGCGATTTGTACGGTCTTCGCTGTCCTCCGGAACAAAGGGGTGTGGGCTGACAGGATAAAGTGCGCCGTCACTTTCGGATTGCTGCGCCAGATGCACTGTTCGGCAGGGAGCGCCGTACACAGCCGCTGCATTTCCAAAGGTTTTCTGCCGCATTCTCTCGCTGTCCAGCCTTCCAAAATCTATATCTGCTACCTGTACATGCGCAGGTGCGATTACCTCGTTGTTTTCCTTGAGAATCCTTCCGTTTTCGCACAAAATAGTGTCTCCCGAAAAAACAACGTCTGTGGTGGATTCTCCCGGACCTGCAGAAACAAAAATATATCCCGCAAATAAACGAGCGCTTTGATTTTTTACCAGTTCTCGCCTGTACTGACGTTTTCCAAGAGTCTCATTACTTGCAGAAAGATTCAATATGAGCTGCGCTCCGCCCATTGCCAGAAAAGTACTGGGAGGAAGCGGCGCCCACAAGTCCTCGCAAATTTCCACCCCAAAAGAGACGCCGTCCATAAGGTGGTATACCAAATCGGCGCCTACGGGAATCGCATAATCCTGTTCGCAGTCCAAACCGATCTGTCGAGCGTGTACTTCCTCAGCTCGTAATTCGGACGCAGAAGAAAACCAACGCTTTTCGTAAAACTCCCCATAATTGGAGAGAAAGGTTTTTACAGATATGCCTACAATTTTCCCTTCCGAAATCACAACGGCGCAATTGTACAGCTGTCCTTCGATTGGAACGGGGGCACCCACAATCATGGTAAAGCTTTCTCCAAGCGTGCGGTCCGCCAGCTGTGTCAACGCTTCAGAGACGCTTTGATGCAATGCTTTCTGAAAGAATAAATCTGCGCAGGTATATCCGGTAAGCGCAAGCTCCGGGAAAGCGATAATCTGGCTGCCAGCCGCCAGCGCCTCGTCCGTCTGCTTGAGAATTTCCCGCACGTTTGCTTTGGTGTCCCCTACTTTTACAGTGGGTACAGCCGCCGCCACTCTAATATAATCAAACATTTTCTTCTCCTGTCATATTGCCGCTCCCACAGAATCCAGCAATGCCGCAGCAATACCGAAATAAATGAGCAGGCTGAGAATATCTACAATCGTCGTTATAAACGGGCTTGCCATGACTGCCGGATCCAGACCCAAACGCTTTGCCAGCATCGGCAGCATGCAGCCCACAATTTTCGCAATTACTACCGTACAGGCTATGGTAGCACATACTACAAAGCTGATTAAGAGAGACTGACTCAGTCCAAACCGAGCCCGGCTTACATCATTAAAAATGAACATCT
>JAGZAC010000049.1 GCA_018370615.1 Clostridiales bacterium | reverse complement strand
GTTGCTCCACTCGTTTCTAAAATTTCCTGCGGCACCGGAATACAGTCTCCCAGGGCCAGGGAATATAAATACACTTCATCAAAAGGACGTCCCAGCATATCTGCGCACAGCTCTCTATAAAGGTTGATTTGCCGCTGATGTCTGGGCAAAAGCTTGTCTGCAGCAAGGGCGGGATCACCCCGTTCTGCCACCGTCAGCCGGTCCGTTTTATAATCCAGCAGCACGGCGCAGCCCTCTTCATCTACAAACATGCAGTCCACAACTCCCTGTACAGTGATGTCTGTTTTGGACGCTGCAAGCTTTTCCTTCAAAACCGAGTCGGTCGTAAACCGAGCAGCAGGGAGGACCGCATTGAAGCGAAATTCTCGGTACATCTCCCGGGCATGCACCATCCGTTGGAATACGGCAGACTGGGTAAAAGCGGCAATTTCATCCAGCCGCACCAGCTCCGCCTGCTCCTTTGTGAGAAAAGCAGCTTTCAATAGGCAGTCCAGCTCCGCCTGAGGTCCTTTTTCCATAAGTCTGTGAAAATCACAAAACTGCATATACATGTGAGTGGCAATTCCCGCCTCAGCGGCGCCGGCCGTTTTTTCTCCGGCCAGAAAAGCAGGCATGGGGATTTCCCGCGTCTCTCGCCGGGTAGGAATCCACACTGTGTCAATGGTGAGAGCTGTTTCTTCCTCAAGATTCAAAATGTCGGGTTTCAGCGCGGATACCGTGAGCTTGGCGGGAATGTTCGCTAGATGCTCCAGGGGATATACAAAAGCAAACCGCTGCAAAAAGGTATCCCGCCACTCCTGCCGCTCCCGGGGAGATACTGATATTTCTCCCCGCTCCGCCTGGTCTATGGAAGCATATGTCTGGGCCCCCTCACCAATCACAAATTGAAAGCAGCTCTCCTCCATATGCTGCGCTGCACCGTCGATAATCCACTGGCCAGGACACGTGCAGGAAAAGAGCCGATATGCGTCTGCCGTTTCTCCCGCCCGAAAGCGGGCCTGTTCCAGCAGGTGCTTCGGATCCTGTACCTTGCAGGTAATATATAGCCGCTCTCTTGGGCGTGTCAGCGCTACATACAGTACCCGCATTTCTTCCTGCACCATCCGCTCCCGCAAATCCATGGCGGCGGCCTGCCGCAGAGGCGTATCGCACCGTACCAGTCCGCCTGGATCGTACAGCTTTACGGCAAGTCCCATATTCGGGGAAAACAGTACCCGGTCTGTAAACCCACGGGTATTGAACCCCCGGGCCATGTCAGAGAGAAAACAAATGGGATATTCCAGCCCCTTGGACCGGTGGATCGTCGTAATGGTCACCGCATCCTCTGCCGGAAGCTGTCCTCCCGTATCTTTTTGTTCCATAAGGCCGCTGAGAAGCCGAATAAAATCGTGCAGTCCTCCCCCCTGCCTGCCGCATGCCGCCGCATGAGAGGTGAGCAGCTTCAGAGAGCGCCGAATTTGGGTGTTGCTTCGCTTCTCATCTCCCCGATAATACAAAAATCCCGTGTCCCGGATAATTCGCTGCAGAATTTCATCCGCCCGCATATACCGGGCCGCCTCTCTCCAGTCTTCCACCTGGGCTGTAAACGCAGCGCATCGGGCCCCCAGGGGCGAGGCATCCCCAGCACAGCGCCTGACGCTGTACCAAAGCGGGCCTTTTTCCAATCCCCGAATATTGATTAGGTCATCCAGCGTAAACCCAAACAACGGACTTTTCATCGTCCCTGCAAGATAGATGTCCCGCAGGGGATTGTCTGCCGTATTCAGAAGGCACAGCATCAAAATCACTTCACTGCAGGCGAAAAATGGGTCAGATGCACTGTTGGCCACGGCAATGCCCCGGCGGGAAAGGGCGTCTGCAAAGGCTGCCGCTTCCCTGCCGGAGCGTAAAAGAATCGCAATGTCTCCCGCACGCACAGGCCTTCCATCCGACAGCGTTTCATTTTGAAGGATATCCTGAATTCGCCCGGCTACATATTCCGCCTCGGGATTTGCCGGAGCATCCTCTTCCTCTTCCTCCTGAGAAGAAATAAGGCAGATTTCTACCGGTCGCTCCCCTGCATCCCCCCCAGTTTTTGCACATATCAATTCGTCTTTTGCATCAAAAGGAGCGCCTCCCGCGGCAAATATATACCGGGAAATCAAATTGGCAAAATCGATTACATTTCTGTGGGAGCGAAAATTCTCCTGCATGAAAATTGCCTGTCCCCCAACGCCCGCCTCATATCGCCTGCGGTAATCCGTAAATACATCGGGACAAGCGCCCCGAAAGCCGTAAATCGACTGCTTTACGTCCCCCACCATAAAACGCCGGCTGCGAGAGGCGATCGCAGTAAATATCTGGTCCTGGATTCGGTTGGTATCCTGATATTCATCGATAAAAACATAGTCAAACTGACTGCCCACATCCAGTGCCGCCTGGGTAGGTCCGCCATCGTGTGTACAAAAAATCTTTTTTGCAAAAATCTCGAGGTCGGCAAAGTCCACCCGTCCCAATTCCAGCTTTTTTGCGGCATATCTGTCTTCAAAGGCAGTGAGCACCCGAGCAGCAGCACGGCAGACGGCGGCATTCTGCTCCAGCAGCCTTGCCATATTTTCCTCGTCCGGCAGAAAAAACGACTGCCGAAGGCCCTTGATTTCTTCCCCAAAAGCCTGACGGCTTTCCTTCAGCCGCACGTATACATCCGTCTGCTTTTCTGCCTTCAGCGGAGACAGGCGCGGCTGAGCAAAGGCCTCCATCCATTCCCGGGCCTCCCTATATTCCTTTTCTGCCGTTCTAAATAGCGCCTTGGCAAGCTCCGCCGATTCCAACGCCACCGAGCTGTATTTCTCCGTATCGGGACACGTGGACAATTCTCCGGAAAGGTTTTGAAAAACCTGAGAAAAATGTGCGCCTATCCGTATCATCTGCCGCCGGACCGGTTCGCCGAACATGGAAGAAAGAAAGTCACCTGCGCCCACCTGCGTTTCCTCTGCCCACCGATGCAAATCGGACGCACAAAATCCCTCCGACACGATGGTATTCCGCAGGGACAAAAGGGCGGTGTCCAACGATGTTTCATCCCGGCCGCCGGAAAAGCAGTCTGCAAGGGCTTCAAACGCCGCCTCATCCTGTCCGGCCTGTGGAGGGGAATCAAAAAAATCGCTCACCGTCTCCTGCATGGATTCCTTTTGCAGCACCACCGCCTGGGCCTCCTCCAAAACGGAAAACTCCGGCGGCAGACCGAGAGCAGCGTAATAGGATCGGAGAGAGGAAAGAAGAAAGCTGTGGATCGTGGTAATCCGCGCTCCCGGCAGCATTGTCAGCTCCCGCAGCAGCCTGCGATCGGCGGGGTCTTTTGCCAGCGCCTCCGTCAGCGCGTCTCCAATCCGGCTGCGCAGCTCTCCTGCAGCAGCATTGGTAAAGGTGACAATCAGCATCCGGGACAAGCTGGCTTCCCCTGCAGGATCCGTCAAAAGGCGAATGATCCTCTGGGTCAAGGTGGCCGTTTTCCCACTTCCCGCAGCGGCGGACAAAATCAGGTTGTCCCCTGTAAAATCGATGGCCGCCTGCTGGGAAGGAGTCCAGTTGCGTTGTGCCATTTTATCTTCCCTCCTTTCTTTATTCCATATGCCTGCACACCGCCCGCATAGGACAGCTGTCACAGGGGAACCGGTTTCCACGCCGAACAGGCTTGGAATAGGCCTGTCCACTCTTCATACGGCCGGCTGCCTTCTGCAGGGCGGCAGTCAGCCCTCGATAAATCTCCCCAAACTCCTGACGGGTGGCAAGACTGCTGTGCTTGGAATAGCTTCCGTCTTTATTCACCGTTACCGGAATATATCTGCCGGATACGTCTTTATCCATAGCACGAATGACAGCATCATCCCGAAGGATAATCCCCCGGCGGGAAATATTCTTCTTTGCTTCTTTCCTGGCCGTCTCCGCATCCAAGGGGACAGGGGAGGCAGCGTCTCCCGGCCTGGCACTGAAATATACCGCCCCTGCCGGCACAAGCTCCTCTCCACCAGGAGCAAGCTTCTGATAAAAAGGGCTGCCGGCGCTTTCACAAATGGAAAACAGGTACAAAAGCAACTGTACGTTATGCCCGGACAGAACCTCCTGCAAAGAGAAATTTTTGCTTCCCGTCTTATAGTCCGCTACCCGGACATATACCTTTCCGTCCCGGCGCAATATGTCCAATCGGTCCACAATGCCCCGCATCGTCATAGTGCCTTCGCCGTCCAGAGGAATCTGTAATGCCGGAAGTGTTTCGTCAAAGCCCACCGGAAGTTCAAAGGCATAAGGTACAAATTCCGCCTGGGCAAATTCCTCGCTGAGGGACTGTCCATACAAAATTACGCTCCGCTGAAGCCGGCGGAAAAGATACTCGGTGCGCCGGCCGGCAGCGGCGCCCTGGCTCACAGATGCGATATATTGCCGAATCAGACGCTCTGCACGGCTGACAATAATCTCCTGCGGCAGAGGGAACCCATCCTGTACCGATTCCCCCATAAATTCCTCTAAAATCTTATGTACAAAATTGCCCACATCCACCGGCCGAATCTCCGCCGTTCTCCCCTCGTCCAGTCGCAGCACATATCTGCAATAATAAGAGAAGGGACAGTCGCCGAAGGTTTCCAAACGGGATTGAGTCATGGAAAGCGTGCCGCCGAACAACGCCTGAACTGTAGCCTCGCTGACCTGGTCCCGGTCTGCGGACAAATTGCCGCCGGGGATACGCTCTTCCCGCAGCATTTCTTCCAGCACGCCGCCGGCCGGTGTATCCAAAAGAACCGGCAGCAGACGCCGTGCCGCGCTTTTGGACCACACTATCTCCAGGGGATCCGGCTGTGTAATATCCACTACCTTTGCCTGGGGCAAAAGATGCATAATCCGTGCCGCACCGGAAGAAGGATGCCAGGTACCATCTACACACGGAATCATCACCGTAAGGGACGCCGCGGGAGCGCAGGCTGCCCGATAAAAATGGAACAGCGCTTCCCCCTGCCGCGCTGGTGTGTCGGGAGAAAGACGAATACCCAGTTCTGCGAGAGTTTCTTTATCCATATCTCCAAAGAAACCGCCCTCCGATGGCACCGCGGGGAATTCCCCATAAACTGCGCCCAGCAAAATTACATGGTCCACATCGTCCAAGCGCATGCTGTCTGCACTGCCCAGCACCACCCGGTCGATTCCATCCGGGATTGTCCCAATGCTGCAGGACTCCGCCGTGCGGCGGACAAGCCCGTAAAACCGCGCCGCATCCAGCAGGCCGGCCGATGTTTCATCCGCACCGGCACCCACGGCAATTGTATCCAGTATATCGCACAAAACCCCCCAGACCTGCCGTATTTCCTGGGCAGCGGCCGCATCTCCCTTTTGCTCCAGACGCTCTGCCTCCGCCTCCAGCTGGGTATATACATCAAAATCACACAGCAGCCGATAGGCAGCGGCGCAAACCGTCTGCGCCGAGCCGGGAAACGCATCGGCGAAGGCGTCCAATACCGGAGCAATCTGCTCCCTAGCCCGGTTTGCCATAGACAGCATTTCTCTGCCCCAGGGGCTGACAGTTTCCGTATATCCGTCCGGGTTCATGTTCCACCCGTCCGGGTCGCAGAACCTGCGGCGACCCCGAATCTGCCATTTTTCCGCATACTGCTCCAGTGCGTCACAGCAGTCGGGACCGATGCCTGTAAGCCCCGTCTTTGCACAGGAAATGATATCCTCCCGTCTCCATCCTCCGGCCACTACGGACGCCGCCGTCAGCAACAGACGCACGGCGGGCTGCATCACTGCCGTTTTCTTCCCGGAAAGATAAACGGGGATTCCAAGATCAGAAAGAATCGTATCGGTAATTCCCCGGCGTGTCTCCATATCGGCGGCCACCACTGCAATATCAGCGTAGCGGGCACCATCCTGTATCAGTCTTTGTATCACTCCACCGGCAGCATATGCTTCATCATAAATGTCCCCGCAGCGAAAAATCTTTACATTATCGGCCTCACCCGTATATGGCGCGGCCGTATGATTCCACAGACTGCGGGCAAGTACGCCCAGGGGGCCGGCTGTCTCACAGGGAATCTCCTTTGTATGTACCTCTCTGCCGCACCTGGCGCACAGCCTGGCCATATCTCGGACAAACTCCCGAATATGCTCCAGATGCATCTCTCCCCCTTGGGCATCTGCTTTTTCCAGGGGACTGGCAAAGGTCATGGTAAAATCCGCCGCCTGATGCAGAATCTGCTGGGTGATTCCCTTTTCTCCCGGGGTAAGGGTATAAAAGGAATCCACATATACGTCGCAGTCTGCAAAATAATTGTGCTGGGACAATGTTTGTATCAAAGCGTCGGGAATCTCCTGGGGATCATCGTAAGATGCATGGAGCAAGGTATCATAAGCAGCGAAGATGAGCGCTATATCCCGCAGCTTTGTTTCTAGCGCCTCGCTTCTCCCCGCATTTTTCAGCTGCCCTGCACCATCCTCCAGCATAGCCGACGTAACCGAATATGCCTTCAGCTCACTGACCGTGCGCAGCAGCAGCGGGATATACCGGTCCTCCCGGTCCTCTCTCCCATAAATGTGCAGGTTGTCCCGAAGGGAGGTGAGAGTGTTCCACATGACTAGCGTTTTCTTTGCGTCTGTGATATAGTGTTTTGCCACACCGCCAAACCGGCGGAAAACGCTGTCCGCAAGTCGGGTAAAACTGACAATCTCCGTTTTCAGCATGGCGCGGGGAGGCAGTGTCTGTGCACACCGGCGGTCCCATGTCAGCGCCTGCTGCTCCGGCACAATCAAAACCACCCGGCGGCCGCTGTCCAGGGAGTGCTGTATTTTTTGAAGTATATACGCGCTTTTTTCTCCCGGTCCCAGTCCGAACACAAATTCCGTCATGGTCCGCTCCTCCCTTCCAGCATTTATTTTATTATACATTATATTTTTTACTGAATCAACTGTCCTAGCGTCATATAATTTTTTCGTTTTGTCTTGCAAAACAGGACACTTTATGCTATACTGTTATTTACAATCTGTGAAAGTGAAAGGTTCCCCGATATACGGACACTGCACAAATTTAATGAAAGGCATGGTAAATGGAATGGCTACATACCATGACGGCGCAGAAATCGATCGCGCCGCGCACTCGATCAATTACACCGAATTTACTGTAAAAAAGAAAACAGAAGGTACGCTGATTCTGGCAAAGCTCGGACTTATCCTGCTGTACGTTGCAATTGTGGTATGCATGTGGGTATTTGCGGGTTGGTGGCTGGGCGCTATCAGTATCGTAATTGCTGTTATCATCTGGTACTTCACCTGGCCGTATGTCAATATTGAGTACGAGTACACCACTGCATCCGGCGATCTGCAGTTTTCCAAAATTTATGGCGGGAAGAAGCGGAAGCTTGTTTTGGAAAAGAAAATCAAGGACATGGAGCTAATTGCTCCCTATACCAGCGAGTACACAGATAAATTCCCTTCTATTGCAAAGACCTATGACTTCCGCAAAAGCGTAAAGCAAAAGGAAGATGTATACTTTGCCGTATTTGACGAAGGGGGAGAAAAGCACAGAATCCTCTTCCAGTGCACCAACAAAGCGCTGAAAATTTTTGAAAAATACAATAAAGAGAACACCGTTTCCGTGGACACTCTCCACTATTGATTCTGTTCTAACGACATCCTGCCCCCGCATATATTCCATTAGGAATATATGCGGGGGTGTTTGTTTTGCAAAAGTGGATTTGCCGGTTTTCGGTTTTGCTACTGAGTGTGCTATTTCTGGGGGGCTGCGGCAGCGGTGCGAAAAACGATGCAGTGCTTTGGTATCAGGAGGGTCCGGCAGAAATCAGCGGAGAGATACAAAGCGAAGGCGGCACCTATACGGCAACACTCTCCCTAGGTCGGCGGGACGACGCAGGCATGCGGGATATTACGGTGACCTATGCAGCGCCGGAAGAGCTTGCGGGCATGGTCTTTCGCCTACGGGGAGAAGACGTTTTCGCCGTTTACGATACGGTGGAAATTCAGCTCACAAAAGAGGCAGCCGGAAATTTGTTTGCCCCGGCAGATTTGTTTGCTCTGAAAGAAGAGGACATCACAGAAATTGAAAAGGGAGAAGAGGGAAAAACTGTCATTCGGCTTTCCAACGGCCAGGATGTTTGGGAGATTACCACAGATGCTGAGGGAATCCCTACAAGCTTCACTGCCACCGTGGACGGCAGAGACATATCCTTCGCTATCACATCTTTTGTACAAACGGACGCATAAAAACCCCCGCTGCAGCAAAAAGTGCAGCGGGAGTTTTTCAGGCAAAATTCAGCCTGTAATTTCCACAGGCGCAGTATCAGCCCCTATGCCATTGTTGACATTCAGTCCAAAACTGACGGAGATGGCTTCATCTACGGCCTGCATCATATGATCATCCAAATGACCCATTTTTTCCTTCAGCCTACGCTTGTCTATGGTGCGGATCTGCTCTAACAGCACGACAGAATCCCGCTGCAGACCAACCTTTTCCGCATATACGTCGATGTGGGTAGGCAGCCGGGTTTTGCCCAGCTTGCTGGTAATCGCGGCGGCTATTACCGTGGGACTGTACTTGTTTCCCACATCATTCTGCACGATCAGAACAGGGCGCAGCCCACCCTGCTCGCTTCCCACCACCGGGCTGAGATCCGCATAATATATATCCCCGCGTTTGACTGTCACGTTATCACTCTCCGTTATCATAAACTTCCTTGTATTTCTGTTTTTAGTATTTCCGCAAAGGGCACAGTTTTAATCATAAAACGGAGAAAAAATTCTGCTAGTTTCCAAAATAAGAAAATTACAGTGCGGTCTGCCATTCTTCCGTATTTTCTCGTGCCCCGATATCATCATATTCCCATAAATCTCCGTGGGTGCATGGCCGGTCCGATATTGACAAAAAGAGGGGGACAAGTTATAATAATTTTGATGATTCTACAGTGCTGCTGGGAGAGGAAGGAAGTTCAAAATGAAAAAAAGCACAATGATCCTTTTAATCATTGTGGCCGTATTGCTGATTGCGGCTGCCATCGTTTGCGCCGTTTTTCTTTTTACAGACATATTGGACGCCCCCTCTGCTGCCGACACAGAGGCGCCCACAGAAGAAACTATGCATGAAAACGTGGAATATAAATACAACGAGGACGGACAAGTTTCCCAGATTTTGTATTATGAAAACGACGTGCTGCAGGGCAGCACTGATTATGTGTACATGGATGATTATACCTGTATCATCTATTTTGATGGGGACAACCAGCAAACGGGATATGAACAAACCTATCACAACGAGCTGAAAAACCCCACAAAATACATAAAAGAGGAAGGGGATACCCTTATAGAATCGATTGAATACGATTACTATGAGGATCTTACCACTCTTCAGAAGAAAACCACAAAAACCTATGTAGACGGAGTAGAATACGCCGAAAAGGAATATTACGACGAGGCAGGCAAGCTGACGCGCAAGTGTACTTTTGAGGACGGCAATACAATCAGCGACGTCACTTACACATACGATGCAGACGGAAACAAGGTTGGAACAGTCGATGCAGAAACCGTTGAGAAAATGACAACATATGAGAGCGACAAGGATGCAGCAGGGCAGCAGGAGGACACAGAGAGCGGGG
>JAGZAC010000048.1 GCA_018370615.1 Clostridiales bacterium | reverse complement strand
GGCATCAAGTTGTGAGTATTTGCGGTGAGTTAAAGCTTAATGTAGAGACTCTTTCATTGGATAATAAAATACATGTAGTTGATATTGATATAGAGTATATCCGCTTTGTTAGATATTCAGATGGATATGCGAGGGGAAATAGTGGCATTTTAAATGAATATACAAATTTTGAATTGAATAGAGATTCTATTTTTGAACTTGAAACGTTACCAGTTGCTGATCCTTTTGTGCCAAAAAATGAAAAAGAGTATAATGAAATCATAGATGTAACGACAACTTGTTTGAAACATCGATTAGATTATATTGGTATTAACAAGGTTGTCATTGGCATAAGTGGTGGACTTGATTCTACTCTGGCATTATTGTTTGCGTATACATGTTTTAAAAAATATCATATAGATTTTAAAAACATTATAGCAATCACAATGCCTGGACTTGGTACAGGAAGCAAGTCGAAAAATATTGCCAAAAATTTAATGGAGAAATTAGGTGTGGATGCAAGAGAAGTATCTATCAAAAAAGAGGCACAATTACAGTTAAAACTATTGGGACATTCTGCGATTGAAAAAGATGTGACCTATGGAAATGTTCAAGCACGATTGCGAACGATGTATTTGATGAATGTTGCAAATCTTGAAAATGCGATTGTTCTTGGGACTAGTGATTTGAGTGAAATTGCGCTTGGTTGGTCGACTTTTAATGGTGATCAGATGTCTATGTATAATTTAAACTCTAATTTGCCAAAAACAACGGTTAAGGCTTTAGTGAAATATTATATCAATGTTTATCCTAATATAAAATCTGAATTAAAAAAAGTATATAGTGCAGTCATTAGCCCAGAACTCACAGGAAGTGATCAATCAACCGAAGATAAAATTGGTAGATATGAGATCAATGATTTTATCATGTATCATATTTTTGTCGATCGATTCTGTAAAAGCGGCAAGGTGACACAGCGGCGAAAAAACGCCGAATATGCCTCCGATTGGTACGGGAACATTACCCAATATGGCGCATATCCCGGCGCGCATGTGCAAAACAATGAGTTTTTCGGCGGCGACCTGTGGGGAATTATAGAAAAGCTTCCCTATCTGCAGGAGCTAGGAGTAACGGTACTGTATTTGAGTCCCATTTTTGAAGCGTATTCCAACCACAAATACGATACGGGAGACTATAGCAAGGTAGATGCCCAATTCGGCGGCAGAGAAGCGCTGGAGGCGCTGATCCGGCAGGCGGCAGAACATGGAATGCGGGTGATTTTGGATGGAGTATTCAACCACACCGGAGACGACAGCCTGTACTTTGACCGGTACGGAAATTACGGCGGAATAGGGGCATATCAGAATCCCACGTCTCCCTATCGGGATTGGTACCATTTCGGCAAAACAGACGATGAATACGAAGCCTGGTGGGGAATCAAAATCCTGCCGAAGCTGAACCACAATGCCCCTTCTTGCCGAGAGTTTTTCACCGGAAAAGAAGGGATCGGTGCGCACTACGTATCCGCCGGCATCGGCGGATGGCGCTTGGATGTGGCGGATGAGCTGTCGGACGACTTCTTGGATGCATTTCGTGCTTCCGTAAAGAAGGCCAACCCAGAGACAATCATCATCGGAGAGGTCTGGGAAAACGCGGCAGACAAAATTGCCTACGGCAAGCGGCGGCGGTATCTCCGAGGCGCACAGCTGGACTGCGTGATGAACTATCCCCTGCGGCAGGGGATCCTTTCCTTTATTCTGGAAGGAAACGGAGCGGCGCTCGCACGGACTCTGACGGAATTTTACAGCAGCTATCCCAAATGCGTGTGCGACTGTCTCATGAACGTCCTAGGCACCCATGATACGGAACGCATTCTTTCTGTACTGGGGGACAGCGCCAGTCTCTCCCTGGACAATGCTCTGCTAGCAACCCACAAGATGGATGCTGCCGCCCGCCAGAGAGGGACTCGGCTTTTGCGCCTAGCATCCATGATTCAATTTACCGTATACGGAGTACCTTCTATATTCTATGGAGATGAAGCTGGGATGGAAGGAGGGCATGACCCCTTCTGCAGAAGGCCCTTTCCCTGGGGCAGAGAGGATAAGGGTCTGAAAGCGCACTATAGGCTTCTTGGAAAAATTCGAAAGCTTCCTGTTTTTGCCTCGGGAGATTTTCAAGTGTTAGAGGGCTGCCAGGACTATATTTACTATATTCGCTCTTTGGAGGGTACGCAGGTGCACGTGGCCGTCAATTTGTCGGATGTGCCCCGGCCACTACCCTTGCAGGGAAAAGAGCTGCTCTCCGGAAAAGATTTTGCGGGAGTTGTACCTTCCACCGAAGGGATTATACTTTTGAAAGAAAGAAAATAAAAAAACTTACAGAAAACGAGGAACAAAAGACAAATTTAGTCCTTTTGTTCCTCGTTTTCTGTAATCACAATTCCGTTTTTTATCAGTAAATCTTCAATTGCCTCATCAAGCAATCGACTTTTGGGTATTCGAGTATCCCTGGATAGCTTATCAAACAATGGCACAAGCTCATTTTTTAAAGATGAGGTAAATCGTGTACGATACTTCAAATACGGTTCCGCCATATTCCCGCCTCCCCGCGCAACTATTTGATTATATTATATATGAGTCGGAAAATCTAAACAACTAGTTGCAAATAGTCACTATATAGTGTATAATAATGCGGGGAAAGTTATGCGCCGGCCTCAAATTATCTCTGAAAGGAAAAAAACATGATAAAAAAACGAATACTATTTGTCCTGGCACTGACGCTTTTGCTCACCCTTTGCGCCTGCGACAACAATGATGAGCCGTCCGGCAGCGGGTCAGAAACAACCGACGCGCAGCAAGTGTCTTCCGATGAATCCGGCAACGAAGCTTCTTCCGATCCTGCTTCTGACGAAGCTACCTCTTATGAAATTACAGACTGCCGCGCAAAAACATGGACCAGCAGCACCGGTTCCTTTTGGGTACAAACGATTGTAGAAATCACCAACACCGGCACAACCAATCTTTATCTCTCCTCCGGCGCCTATGATCTTGAGGACGCCTCCGGCAATCTTGTGGCAAGTCAGACGATGGTATCTGCCTATCCGGACGTTCTAGCTCCAGGAGAAAAGGGATATATGTACGAGGAGACGATCTTGGATGCAGCGGTTGACGGAGATCTTACCGTTTTGCCCCGTGAAGAGGTAGAGGAAGCGACCATTGATTTGGTTCGTTTTCCTGTCACGGATGTTTCCATTTCCACAGTCTATTATGGCGATCTAAAGATGATTGGACGTGTCGAGAACGACAGCGGGGAAGCAGAGGACAGTATGGTTTACATAGTCGCCTTTCTGTACGATACTGACGGCACATGCATAGGGCAAATGTTTACAATTCTTACGGAAGACCTGGCCTCCGGAGACAAAATAGGCTTTGAGCTGTCCAGCATTTCGCTGCCGGACGACGTCACAGCTGATGCTGTCGCTGATTATGTAGTGTATGCATACCCTCTGCAGTATCAGTTTTAGTCGGGCGCTTATATGATACGAGCAATAAATACGAAAAAATCTTTAGCCGGAAGATATGCTTCCACCCAGAAGTTTCGTAGCAACTCTCGCACAGAGAAGGTTTAACGTCTTTTTGTAAAGGAGCGCCGGTGCAGCACTTTCCTTTCAATAAAAAGGCCCCCTTGTGTAAAGGGGGCTGACTGCGAAGCAGTCTGGGGGATTGTTTTATTCACAACCCCTCCGCCGCAACAGGTTGCGGCACCTCCCCTTGCACAGGGGAGGCTTAGTTAATATGGCTCCTTAGTGGAGACCATGTCAACGTACATTGACTGGGGGACTGTTTTTCTCCAGCAGCCCGCGCAAACACGTCAGAAAAGTTCCTTCTGCTTTAGAAAACACCTGATATTTTTTCCATACAATATAGGCAGTGGCCTCCAGTCTCGGAAAAAAAGGCCGGAAACATAATCTGCTTCCTTTCGTATTGATGATCTTATCAAAACACAGCGCATATCCCAACCCCTCCTCTACCAGCAGGGAGGCATTGTATACCAAATTATACGTTGCCACCACATTCAGTCTGGAAAGCTCCCTTTTCAGCCATTGCGATAAGTACTGGTCATCTCCTCGCTGATGCGAAACAATCAGCGGCTTATCCCACAAGTCCTCTGGACAAATCACTTTCTTTTCAGCCAGCGGAGAATCCTGCCGCATCAGAACCCCCCATGTATCCTTGATAGAAATGGGAATAAACTCATATTTTTGAGAATCAACACTTCCAAACAGCAATCCGAAAGCGATAAGCCCTTTATCCAGATATTCCAACACATATTCCGCGTTGCCGCTGGAAATGTGAAAATGAATATCCGGATATTTTTTTTGTATTTTTTTCGCAGCCCTGGCAAAAAAACGGACAGTGTCTGTTTCACCGGCGCCGATATATACATCTCCTACAATGGTATCATCCAGGCGGGTAATTTCATCTTCCGTCCTCCGCACAAGAGAGAGGATTTCCTCCGCCCGCTTGCGAAGAATCATTCCTTCCTCTGTCAAAACGATTTTTCGGGAGCCCTTCGTACCGCGAATGAAAAGCTGCTTGCCAAGCTCCTCCTCCATAGCTTTCAGCTGCGTAGAAAGGGTGGGCTGAGAAAGGTGCAGAGACTGTGCCGCGGCAGAGATGCTTTGTTCCCTGGCTACAGCTAAAAAATACTGTAAAACACGCAGTTCCATTTATACCGCCTCCTTTTTCACTAGTATAGCATGATGCTCTATAAGTTTCAACTATATATATCAATTAAAAATAAGTATTTGCTATTATTTCCTATTTGCGCTATACTAATATTGAATTTAGAGGAAACACAATCATTCACTGCAAAGAATGCTGGTGTTTGAAAGAAGGAAATAGAAATATGGCTGACAAAATGCCTGATAAGGCAATTATTCAAAATTTAAAGGATGCAGGATGTGATCCGAAAACAGTGAAGCAGTTTCTGGAGCTGGGCGAGGAAGGAAATACCGAAGAGCAGCTGGATCTGCTTTCCCGGCACAGGCGTCACCTTTTAGACCGGGTCCATAGGGAAGAAAAACGGATCGATTGTCTGGACTACCTGGTATATCAAATGGAAAAAACAGAAAAAGCAGTATAAGGAGGAATTTTTTATGAAAATAATACAAAGCCAAACCTTCGATGAGGAACGTGCCCTCTACGGCAGCAAAGATATCTTGGTCAGGAGCTGCTCCTTTGACGGACCCGCCGACGGCGAAAGTGCCTTCAAAGAGTGTTCCGATGTACAGGCTGCACACTGCTTTTTCAATCTGCGCTACCCCTTCTGGCACGACCATGGACTGAAAATCAGTGACAGCGAAATGACAGAGCTGTGCCGGGCGGCGCTGTGGTATTCCGACCACATTGAAATTACAGATACCAAGCTCCACGGCATCAAGGCCCTGCGGGAATGCAGAAATGTGGCCATGCGCGGCTGCGATATTGTATCTCCGGAATTTGGATGGTTTGTACAAGACATAGAAATGGAGGACTGCACCGCTGAGAGCGAATACTTTATGATGCGTTCCAGCAATCTGCATTTTCGGAATGTTCGCATGAAGGGGAAATATTCCTTCCAGTATATTGAAGATTCCGTCTTTGAAAACTGTGTGTTCGATACCAAGGACGCCTTCTGGCATGCAAAAAATGTTTTGATTCGGAACAGCGTGGTGAAGGGAGAATATCTGGCCTGGTACTGCGAAAATGTCACCTTTGAAAACTGTAAAATTACCGGCACGCAGCCACTGTGCTACTGCAAGGGCCTCAAGCTGATAGACTGCGAGATGGTTGACACTGACCTGGCCTTTGAGCGTTCCCAGGTGGAGGCCACCATCACCACGCCGGTGTGCAGCATCAAGAATCCCCTATCGGGCTGTATTACTGTGCCGGCAGTAGGAGAGATTATCCGGGATATTGATGAGGCACACGGAAAAATCATCGTGGAAAAGCAGCCGTGCTCCGAAAAAAGAGCTGACTGTTCTTCCGCCTGTGCATAAGTGCCGCTTTGGAAACAGCAAGGAAAAGCAGATACATAACGATGAAAAGAAAGCTATTGTGGATACTCAGTTGTATCTTTGCTCTATCCGTTTTCTTAACCGGCTGTGGTCCCGAAACAAATGAAGCTGCCACTACACAAGCGGAAGAATCAGAAAGAGAAGAGGATACAACAATGAAAATGCACGTACAGATTGGGGACAAAATCTTTACTGCTGCTTTGGAAAACAATGCGGCAGTGGACGCTTTTATAGAAATAATGGAAGCAGGACCAGTTGTCATCCAAATGCACGATTATGCCGGTTTTGAAAAGGTGGGCTCTCTTGGAACAAGTTTGCCCACTAGCGATGTACATACCACAACCCAGGCAGGAGATATTGTGTTGTATAATGGAAATCAGATTGTAATTTTCTATGGTTCCAATTCCTGGAGTTATACCCGTCTTGGGAAAATTGATGACCTATCCGGATGGGAGGAAGCTCTAGGCAGTGGAGATGTGACGGTAACCTTTTCCATTGGAGAATGATGTACAACCCCTCCGTCAGCTAACGCTGACACCTCCCCTTACACAGGGGAGGCTTGGAACGAAAAGTCCCCCTTGTGCAAAGGGGGATGGCTTCACGTAGTGAAGCCAGGGGGATTGTTTTCCTAACAACCCCTCCGTCAGCTGACGCTGACACCTCCCCTTGCACAGGGGAGGCTTGGAACAAATTGGCTCTTTTATTAGGTATAAAAATTATTAAATAAAAAATTGGAGGAATTTCTATGAGTGGACACATTCTAGCACTTAGCGAAAACGTAACAAGAAAACGTGTGGTATACCAAAACCGTTACGGTTTGGACATCGTCGGTGAACTGTATTACACAAAAGACCTGAATTTGAAGGAAACGCACGCTGCGCTGATTGTGGGCGCCCCCTACGGTGGAGTCAAAGAACAGGGCCCCTGTGTTTACGGCAATGCGCGGGCACACAGAGGTTTCGTTGTCCTCACCTTTGATCAGTCCTTTATGGGAGAGTCCGGCGGATTTCCCCGCCATGTGTCCTCCCCGGACATCTTTGTGGAAAACTTCAGTGCCGCTGTGGACTACCTGGGCCTGCAATCCTTTGTAGATCGTGAGAAAATCGGCGTTATTGGAATCTGCGGTTCTGGTGGATTTGCGCTGTCCGCCGCCCAATGTGACACCCGCATCAAAGCAGTGGCAACCATGAGCATGTATGATATGAGCGTTGCCGCCCGGCTTGGCATGGATGAAAAAGCCGTCCAGGAAACCAAGGAACGCTTGTCCCGGCAGCGGTGGATCGACGCGGAAAACGGATACCCGGAGTACATTCCCAGTTTCCCGGAGCAGCCCATTGACGAGGTACCCGCAGATATGCCCGAGCCCGCAGCCGAGTGGTTCCGGTTTTACGCCCTCCGGCGCGGCCATCACCCCAGCGCCCGCGGCGGATTCACCACGACCAGCGATCTTTCCATGATGAATTTCCGCCTGCTGGATTTCATCCATGAAATCTCCCCGCGTCCTATTTTATTTGTCGTTGGAGACCGGGCCCATTCCTGCTTCTTCAGCGAGGACGCCTATGCCGCAGCGGCAGAACCCAAAGAAATGTATGTAGTAGACGATGCGGAGCACATCGACCTATACGACAGAATGGACCGGATCCCCTTTGACAAGCTGACAGACTTTTTTCAAAATTATCTGAAATAACGAGGAGAGGGATTCAATGGAATATCGAAAACTGCCCCACGGCGAGGAACGAATCAGTATTATTGGGCTGGGTAACAGCTCTATCGGTGCATCCGGAGAAAAAGAGATGGAACAAACCATCACCATGGCTCTAGAAAACGGCGTAAACTATTTTGATATGGCCGCCGGGGATGCTGCGCCCTTTTCGGTATACGGCCGGGTCCTCTCCGGCTGCCGGGAGAAGGCGTACCTACAGGTGCATTTCGGTGCAGATTACCGCAGCGGAAAATACGGCTGGACGCTGGATCTGGAGGAAATCAAGCGCTCGGTGGAATGGCAGCTGCGGGCCCTGCAGACAGACTATATCGATTTCGGCTTTATTCACTGTATCGATGAAATAGCCGATTTGGAAACCGCCATGTCCCATGGAACACTTGCATATATAGAGGAACTGAAGCGTCAGGGGGTCATCCGTCATATGGGCCTATCCTCCCACACCCCTGCCGTGGTCCAGAAGGTGCTGGATATGCACATTCTGGACATGCTGATGTTCAGTATCAATCCAGCCTACGATTATCGCCACGGAGAGTATGCCATCGGCAGCGGAGATGAACGCTCCGCCCTGTATCGGCGCTGCGAGGCAGAGGGCGTGGGCATTTCCGTCATGAAAGCGTTCAGCGGCGGGCAACTGCTGGATGCAAAGACTTCGCCCTTCGGTCAGGCGCTGACCGAGTACCAGTGTCTCCAATACGCACTGGATCGTCCCGGGGTGCTGACGGTGCTCCCCGGAGTGCGAAATCGGCAAGACCTGCAGCGGGTCCTGGGCTATTTGGATGCCACAGAAGCGAAAAGGGACTACTCCATTTTGGGCAGCTTCACCCCAAAAGAATCCAGCGGGATCTGCGTCTACTGCAATCACTGCCAGCCCTGCCCGGCAGGGTTGGATATAGGACTCATCAATAAATATTACGATCTCGCCCAGGCCGGCGATACTCTGGCGAAAGACCATTATGCAAACCTGGGCGTCAAGGCGTCAGACTGCATAGCGTGCGGGCACTGCAACACCCGCTGTCCCTTCCATGTAGAACAGATGCAGCGGATGCAGGAAATTGCTGCTTATTTTGGAGGATGAGGATATGAAGAAAAAATGTATTTCTATTTTGATAGGAATGGTGATAATATTGTCTACGACAGCTTGTAGCAATTCACAAACTACTGCGCGAAGTCCCTCTACGTCCGACAGCCTGGAGGCGCCGGCGCAGTCCCAATCGGGGGATCTGGAATCTTCATCGACTTCCCAATCCTCTGCACCGGAAGAAAGTACAGAAGACCCTGTTGTTTATATGACGACGGATATCAGTCCGGAAGGGCTTATGGCAGTTTATACGGCATTGGAATGGACGCCCACCGGCAATGTTGCGGTAAAGCTGTCCACGGGAGAGCCTCCGGCCAGCAATTACCTGCGCCCGGAGCTGATTGCAGATTTGGTACAGGAAGTAAATGGTACCATTGTAGAATGCAATACCGCCTACGGCGGTTCCCGGGCCCAAACCGCCATGCACTACCAGGTGGCGGAAGATCACGGCTTTACGGAGATTGCGGATTTTCAAATATTGGATGAAGACGGTTCCATGACGCTGCCGGTAGAGGGCGGCAGCCGTCTTACTGAAAACTATGTGGGTGCAGCCTTTTCCGACTACGATTCTTATCTCATCCTTTCCCACTTTAAGGGCCATTCCATGGCGGGATTCGGCGGGGCCATCAAAAACATTTCCATTGGTCTGGGTTCCAGCGAGGGCAAATGCTGGATCCACAGCGGTGGCACCAGCCGTACCAATACATGGGGTGGTGCGCAGGATGCATTTTTGGAAAGTATGGCCGAAGCAGGAAAATCGGTAGCAGATTTCCTTGGAGACCGAATCGTGTATATCAATGTGATGAACCGGCTTTCCGTAGACTGTGACTGTGACGGAAATCCTGCCGAGCCGGACATGC
>JAGZAC010000047.1 GCA_018370615.1 Clostridiales bacterium | reverse complement strand
GAGCCCGGCAGAAGCATATACGTTTTCATATGCTTCTGCAAGTGCGATGGACGCCTTTGTGGTGTCCGGATTGGTGCCGGCGCACAGAAAGCCGCAAACGCCCGCGGCGAAGGAATCTGCAATGGCGCCGGCGCTGCCGCCGGGGTATTTTTCTGCAAATTTTTGATCGTAATAGTGGGTGTGAGAATCGAAAAGTTTCATGGACGGAGTATGCCTTTCTTATTTTAGGTTATAAAAAAACGGAGGAGTCTGTCTCCCCTCCGTTTTTCCATTTTACCGGATCCGTTCTCCCAGCGGTGTATCATCGGAGAGGAAAACCACACGGACCTGTTCTTCTCCGGAGGCGAGAATCATGCCGTTGGACTCGACGCCGCACAGCTTCGCCGGCTTCAGATTGGCAACCACAATGATTTTTTTGCCAATCAAATCCTGGGGAGTATAGAATGCGGCGATTCCAGACACCACCTGGCGTTTTTCGTATCCCAAATCCAGCTCCAGCTTCAGAAGCTTTTTTGCCTTTGGAATCTTCTCGCAGGCCGTTATCTGGGCGCTGCGCAGCTCTACGGACATAAAATCATCGATACCTATTTGCGCGATTCCTTCCGGCCTCTCCGGCGCAGCAGACGCTTTTGCGGTGGATTCCGCTGCAATCTCCTCCAGCATTTTCTTTTCATCTATACGGGAAAACAGCATTACTGCTTCTCCTAGGGGCTTTCCTGGTTCCAGCTCTCCGAAAGAGGTTAGAGAATCATATTCAGTTTTATCTGTACCCAGCTGTGTAAAGATAGAAGCACATGTAGCAGGAATTGCCGGCGTCAGAAGTACGGCGGCAACCCGGATAGATTCCAGCAGGTTATAGAGAACAGTGCCCAGACGACCCCGGCTATCTGGATCCTTCGCGAGTGCCCAGGGGGTCGTTTCATCGATATATTTATTTGCTCTGCGGAGCATGGAGAACACTGTCTCCATGGCGTCGGCAATATGATAGGCATCCATTTGCTCCCCAAATTGCCCAGTAGCTTGCAAAACGGTATTTTTAAGATCCCTATCCAGTTCTTCTTCGCTGTCGGGGGAGGGAACAATACCGTCAAAATACTTTTTCGCCATAGCAATGGTACGGCTGACTAGGTTGCCGAGATTGTTGGCCAGGTCGTTGTTATAACGGGAAATTACGTTTTCGTAAGTAATGGACCCATCATTTGCATAGGGCATCTCAGACAGAGCATAGTAACGGACGCCATCCACGCCGAACCGCCGGGCCATATCGTCCGCATAAAACACGTTGCCTCTGGATTTGCTCATTTTATCCTGACCCACATTGAACCAGGGGTGTCCAAATACCTTTTTCGGAAGAGGCTCTCCCAGGGCCATCAGCAGAATGGGCCAGTAGATGGTGTGGAACCGCAGAATATCCTTGCCGATAATATGCACGTCTGCAGGCCAGTATTTTTTGTAATTTTCCCCAGGCTCCCCATCTGGATCAAATCCAAGGCCGGTGATGTAGTTGGACAGTGCATCGATCCAAACGTAAATGATATGCTTATCATCAAAGGGAACGGGAATCCCCCACTTAAAGGAGGTACGGGAAACGCACAAATCCTGGAGTCCCGCATACAAAAAGTTATTGAGCATTTCCCGGCGCCGGGATTCCGGTTCGATAAAGCCGGGATTTTCCTCAATATGACGAATCAGACGGTCGGCGTATTTGCTCATTTTAAAGAAATACGCTTCCTCCTTTGCGCGCTGGACAGGACGTCCGCAGTCGGGGCATTTTCCATCGACTACCTGGGTGTCTGTGAAAAACGCTTCATCCGGGGTACAGTACCAGCCTTCGTATTCCCCTTTATAAATGTCCCCCTGGTCGTACAGCTTTTTAAATATGTGCTGGACAGCCCTTTCGTGAGATGGGTCTGTGGTGCGAATGAAATAGTCGTAGCTTGCCCCCATGAGATCCCAAATTTCTTTGATTTGCCCGGACACCCGGTCTACGTATTCCTTTGGGGAAACTCCCGCCTCGCGGGCGAGATTTTCCACCTTTTGACCGTGTTCATCGGTACCGGTCATGAAAAACACATCATATCCCCGCTGCCGTTTATATCGGGCGATACAGTCGGTCATGATGACTTCATAGGTGTTGCCGAAGTGGGGTTTTTGAGAAGCGTAGGCAATGGCAGTCGTTATATAAAATTTTTCTTTTTCCATAATAGTCTCCAAAATAAAAATAGGACAGTGGCACTGTCCTATGAAATAAGTCTACTTCCACATAGCAGTGCTGTATTGCATGAAATAATTGATAAAGTACATGCCCGAAGGCATTCGTTTTGTATACAGCATGCCGCGTGTCTCCTTCTTCCTCATTTTTATCTATTATACCCAATGATAGAAAAAATTTCAAGAGAAGAACGGGATTTTATTCCTTTTTTGTATCATCCAATACTTCTTTGTATAAGAGAGCCTTGGGCATCCCCCGCTCCCGTGCTGCCGCTTTAATGGCATCCATTTTGCGCATGCCGCTGTCTATATACATCTGCACATGCTCACGCGGGTCCCGGGGGTAATTTGCTTCTTTGGGAGCTGCGGCACCTTCCAGTACCAGCACATATTCTCCACGAGGCTCTTTCTCAGTATATAATTTTACTGCTTCCCCCAGCGTTGTGCGGACAGTTTCTTCGTTCAGCTTGGTCAGTTCTCGGCACAAAGTGATTCTGCGCTGACTACCAAAGGCGCTTTCCATATCAGATAGAGTTCTGCGCAGCTTATGCGGGGCCTCGTAGAAAATCATAGTACGTGTTTCCCCAGCCAGCTCCTCCAGGCGCCGGTGCCGGTCACTTTTGCTGGTAGTGAGGAACCCTTCAAATACGAACCGTCCTGTGGGAAGGGCAGATAAAACCAATGCGGTAACAGCGGCGCAGCAGCCCGGCACGACAGTGACAGGAATGCCTCGCTCGGCGCACAAAACCACCAGATCTTCTCCAGGGTCGCTGATGGCAGGCATTCCCGCGTCGGTCACCAGCGCACAGGACTCCCCATTTAGGAGACGGTCAGCAATATATTCTCCCCGCTCTCGCTTGTTGTGCTCGAAATAGCTGACAAGGGGCTTGGAAATACCAAACCGAGACAGGAGCAGTCCCGTGTTGCGGGTGTCCTCTGCGGCGACAAAATCCACCTGGGAAAGTACCTTCAGA
Source organism: Clostridiales bacterium (assembly GCA_018370615.1). Taxonomy (GTDB): domain Bacteria; phylum Bacillota; class Clostridia; order Oscillospirales; family CAG-272; genus Avispirillum. The sequence goes on along the minus strand of JAGZAC010000047.1, from coordinate 6,579 downwards.
GTCCTTTCCGTTATATCGGAAAGATTCCCGATAGGCGTTGCCACCAAATACAGCGTCCCACCTAAAACCTTATTTTTTTCCGTGTCCATATCTTTACTTTCCTTCAAATAAAAAGTCCATCGAACAACTATCGTACACTCTATCCATATCTTCCGTATATGTTCTGGTGCCCGTTTGATAAATGATGAGAGGCCTTGCCCACACAAGGGAAGAGGCGGCACCTTTTTTCGCTTCCACCAGTGCGAGGCTTGGAGAAGAGGCAGTGTCTGGATAAACCAGGACAATCCGTTTGGGCTCCAGCCCGCTAACATTCAGGGCACGGAAAAGATCCGAAAGACGATCCGGGCGATATACTACGGTAAAGAATCCCCCGTGCTTCAGCAATCGGGCGGCGGCGCGGCAAAAATCTTCAATATTGCCATATACTTCCCGGCGGGCGATATTTTTTGCATCGGATGCATTTGTAAATCCGCAGTTTTCTTTCATATACGGCGGATTGGAGATAACGCTGCCGATCCATCCGCCTGTGTCCTCGGGAACCGCATTCCGAATGTCTTTTTCATGTACAGTGATCTTGTCAGAGAGAGAATTAAGTGCTGCATTTTTCTGGATTAATGCGGCAAATCGAGGCTGAATTTCAAAAGCGTGCATATGGGGAAGCTTGTTTTTCACAAGGCATAAAAAGGAGGCCACGCCTGTGCCGCTTCCCAAATCTGCTCCGGCGGTGCGTCCGGGCCGTGTGAATGCAGCCAGAAGATATGCGTCTGTACCAAAGGTCAGTCCTTCTTTCAGCTGCAGAAGAGAGAGATTCTCATTGATGATATCCAGACGCTCATCCGGCAGCGGGGAAATACTGGAATTCATGAAAAGTACCTTTCAAGTTTTATTGATAATGAAAAGGAGCGGAGCTGCCGCTCCGCTCCTTTTCATATGTTCTCAGTCAGCCTTAGGAGCATCTACCGGGCAGGCACCTGCGCAGGCGCCGCAGTCCAGGCATTTGTCAGCGTCGATTACGTACTTTCCGTCGCCTTCAGAAATTGCATCCACAGGACATTCTGCTGCACATGCACCGCAGGAGATGCAATCGTCTGTGATTGTATATGCCATGTTCAATCCCTCCGTTTAAATATAATTTACAGTTCTTGCTGCGGCTACAGTATACCACAAAATATCTGCATTGCAAAGGGTTTTTATAAAAAATTTTTGGTGATTTTTTAAATTTTATAGAAAAGAATATGGACCCTATTCCGCATTTTCGTCCGCATTTTCTTCACTGTGTCCATTTTTATCTGCGCGGCTGCGCTTGCCAATGACCGTCAGTTTGTCCCGGTGATATGATTTTATAATATCAATACCTTTTTCATGTACGGATACTTTACACATACCTGTAAGGGGGGAGATTTCTGTGACGAATCCAATACCGTCTGGAGTTTTTACCTTGCTGTCAACGGGAGGGGTCGCGCGCAGTTCTGCTTCATAGGTTTCATTTTCAAACCGCAGACAGCACATCAGTCTGCCGCAGGCACCGGAAATTTTAGAAGAATTCAGACTTAAATTTTGTTCTTTTGCCATTTTGATGGAAACCTGGGCAAAATCAGAAAGAAAAGTAGAGCAGCAGAAAGGTCTGCCGCACACACCCAGTCCTCCCATCATTTTCGCTTCATCCCGGATTCCAATCTGACGCAGCTCAATGCGGGTGTGGAATACAGAGGCGAGCTCCTTTACCAAATCTCGGAAGTCGACTCTCCCGTCTGCGGAAAAATAAAATAAAAGCTTGGAGTTGTCAAAGGTGTATTCGGCTTCAATGAGCTTCATATCCAGCTTGTGCTTGGATATCAGCTTTACACAGGTCTCAAAGGCCGTTTTTTCAAGCTGCTTGTTGGATTCCCACCGCTGAATGTCTTCCACCGATGCCGATCGAAGCACAGGGCACAGCGGGGCAACAATTTCCTTTGCGGGTACTGTTTTATTTGCCTGAGAGATAAAGCCGAGCTCCACGCCGCGGGCGGTACGGACAATAACTTTGTCATCTACGGCAAAGCGGCGTCCCTCCGGGGAAAAATAATACATTTTGCCGGCGTTTTTAAATTTGACACCTACGACCTCTACACTGGCAGGGGGCTCTGCAACAGGTGTGTTATCTGTATTTTCAAATATATTTGTATTTTCTTCCATCTTCTTCTCCATGCGTTTGGTAAATTTTAAAAAAAGTGCTTTTCTGTAAGTGTGCACAGCACAGGATATGCGGAGGCGTTTGCATGCACAATTTCCTCCCGTGCGGTATACAGCGCATCGTATAATGCGCTCAGTTTTCCCAGCGTATTTGCAGATACATCTTGTATCTGCTTTTCATTTTGATGCAGCAAAAGGTCTTTGCTGCCTAGCTTTGCAGCGATTCGATCCCGTACGGCGGCCATTGCACAATTCAAAAATGTGTCAAATTCCGCCCGGGAATATTTCATATTGGAGCAATAAATCAGTGCCTCTGCAATCGTCCCCGTGCACAAAAGATTTATCCATTCCTGTGCTGCAAGGGACAATACCGCTGCGTTATCTTCACCCAATAGAAAGTCCTTTGCGGCGCCGATACAACCGCCAGACACGGATGCGGCTTCCCGCAGCCTTTGTTGGGATGCTGTAATGCCGCTTTGCTTCAAAAATGCAAAAATAGCCTCTGCAGAAAAAATTTCCATAGAAAAAGTCACAGCCCGGCTGCGAATGGTTTCCAAAAGTGCTGCTGCGTCGGTGACAAGGAGCAGGAACACTGCGTATGCCGGGGGCTCTTCCAGAGAAAGGAGCAATGCATTTTGGGCCTGCACCGTCATTTTTTCTGCATCCTCAATGATATATATTTTATAATTTCCCTCATCTGGTGCATAGGAAAGCGTAGAGAGAGCATCCCGGACCGCCTCAACAGAAATGGTGGCTTTGTCGCCTGTGTTTATAAATAAAATGTCTGTATAAGACTGGGCGTCAATTTTTTTACAGTGGGAGCACATTCCGCAGGGGAGAGCATTTGTGCTCTGCTCGCAAAGGAGCGCCTTTGCCATTTCGTGTGCCAGCAGATGCTTTCCGCTGCCTGCAGGACCCTCCAATATGTATGCGTGATGCTGCTTTTTGTCTAAAATGTCGCGGCCGATAAGATGTTTTGTTTTTTCATTGCCATATATAGCTTGAAAAAATTGTTTCATCCCAGCCTCCGCAAAAATTCATATAAATAATTATAACAAAGAATCTGGCGCTTGTCAAACAGCTTACCCTTTTGAACAATCCCTTTTTCTGCTTGACGCAGATATTGCTCACTACGAGCCACACAGACGAAGCCTCTCCTGTGTAAGGAGAGATGGCTCGCCGCAGGCGAGGTAATACAATCCCCCAGTTTTTGCATACGCGGAGCCATGCCCCCCGGAGGTGCTTTGCACCTCCCAATAAGGGGCCTTTCGGTTCCTAAGAGCCTTCCCCACAGGGGGCCTATATAAACCTAAGCCTCCCCTGTGTAAGGGGAGGTGTCAGCGAAGCTGACGGAGGAGTTGTAAAATTTTATTTTCAAATTTTTATGTCTTTGGAAAAAGATATAATATCCGCATATGCTGCCGGAAAATACAGCGGGTTTTCATCGAAAAGTATCACAAAATATTGATAAGTATACAAACGCAAAAAAGGAGGAAATATGAAAGATTATCGCAGGAAATATATTCGGCTGGTCACCTGCTTCGCAGCGGCTCTTGTCTGTTTTGCAGGTGTTTGGCATCAGTCTCAAATGCGGGCAAGTGCAGCAGAACTGCAATTGGAGAAAATGGAAACGCAAAATTATTTTCAATTCAGCGAGGCTGTACAGAGGCTGTGTTTGCTGCATCAGGAAGGCGCTGATGCAGCGCAGATATCTGTACAGTCCCGTGAGGCAGGGAATTATCTGTCAGGAATGTCAATTTCGTCAGATGCAAAAGAAACGCTTTTTACGTGTATACAATCTGAAAATAGGGAGAGCTGGCAGGATACACTTCTTGCAGAAATGAGTGCTCTTTTTCAGAGCGGGACATTTGTCAAAGATACAAATGCAGAAAAAGGAAAAGCGATTGAAAGCTTATGCAAACGCATAAGTCCCCAAAAGACAACAGCTGCAGAAAATGCCGCTGTGGGGGAGGACTTCCTCACAGAGGAAATGCAGAAGGCCTTTGCCGGAGTATTTGAGGGGAATGAAAATTTTTCCGTTGCAGAAGGCAGTATAAATGATACAGTTTATTTTTATCATACCAACCGGTATCTCGCCGTATATGCGCCTCTGCGTGCGCCATATTATTACGTGTATGGCTGCACTGTGGAGGAGACGATATTGGAAAGGGAAGAGTGTCTGCAAAATGCAGTGGTTTTTCTGCAGCGCACACTTCCGCCTGCTTTTCGGGGAGCCGGTATCCCACAGGAGACGGAAGCTTCTGCTGAGGCTCGGGAAGGATGCTTCTTTTTTTGTCTGGCGTATCCAGCCTATCCAGATGCCGCAATCACTGTCGGCGTGCGCAGAGATACAGGCAGTGTTATCTTTATGGATGCACGGGCGCTGCTCACACGGAAAATTGAAGATAATTCACGGAAAGTCATTGAATCATTGGTAAAAATATGCTAAAATATTCTTCGTATGGAAATTTGGACAAGATATAGCAATAGAAAGGGTTAGGTCATGAATATCGGGCTGATTGGTTTTGGAAGTATGGGGCGGACTCATGCCTGGTCTATAGACAATTTGAAATATTACTATGCGCCTCTACCTTTTACTGCAAAAATTGCCGGTATATGTACTGCCCACCCCGAAACGGCGGCTGCGGCCTGTGACCGATACGGCCTCGGCCGTGTATACGTGTCCCAGGAAAAGATGATTGCAGATCCAACTATAGATATAATCGATATTTGTACTCCCAACATATTTCATTATGAGACACTGAAAAGGGCTATCATGGCAGGAAAGCACATTTATTGTGAGAAGCCTCTCTGTGTTACTGCAGATGAAGCCTTTGAAATTGCAGCACTGGCAAACACATACGATAGAACCTGTGCCGTTGTATTTAATACCAGATTTCTATTGCCGGTGATGCGTGCAAAGGAGTTGGTAGACGCCGGGCGGCTTGGGCGGATTCTCAGCTTTCGCGGCGCGTTTCTACACAGCAGTGCTGCCGATCCGGAGAAAAATGCCGGCTGGAAACAGAATCGGGAAATTTGCGGCGGCGGTGTTCTGTTTGATTTGGGCTCTCATACAATAGATTTGATCCAGTATCTGTGCGGGCCCTTTGTTGAGGTTTCCGGATGGAGCCAGATTGCATATCCCAAGCGGCGCGGTATGGACGGGAGCGAATGGACCACCAATGCGGACGAAGCCTTTTATCTTACGGCAAAGCTTGCCTGCGGCGCCTGTGGTACGATTACTGTAGGAAAGATTATGTGTGGTACCAACGACGATCATTCCTTTGAGATTTACGGAGAGCGGGGCAGTCTGCGCTTTGATTTAATGCAGCCCAATTTTCTTTGGTTTTATGACAACACAGCCGCTGCTTCTGAAAAAGGGTATACGAAAATCGAGTGTTGCGGGCGCTATCCTGCGCCGGGAGGCGTGTTTCCGGGCGTAAAGGCACCGATTGGATGGCTGCGGGGGCACCTTGCAAGTATGTATAACTTTTTGGACGGAGTGCACCGAGGTAGCAGGGTATCCCCTTCCTTTGACGAGGCGGCTCATGTACAGGCCGTGATGGAAGCGGCGTATTTGTCCGACAAAAGCGGTCGAAGAGAAGCGGTGCGTACGGAATGAATGAGAAAAGGATGCAGGTTGTTGGGCTGTGCGGCAGAAGCGGCAGCGGCAAGGGATACGTGTGCAGGGTATTTGAAAAAATGGGGGTTCCCAGCATCGACACAGATGCAGTGTACAGAAGCCTCCTAACAGGACAGGAGGGAGCATCCTCTCCCTGTCTTTGTGCCATTGTGCAAGCTTTTGGGAACGGCGTTTTAGATGCAGACGGAAATTTGAACAGGCGGGCCCTTGCAAAAATTGTGTTTGCACCGGGGAATGGGACGCGTCTGGAACAGCTGAATTCTATCACTCACAAGTACATAAAGGAACAGACACAGCGGGAAATCGCCTTGCTGAGGGAGACAGGTGCCGGCGCGGTTTTAATTGATGCACCGGTATTGTTTGAAAGCGGGTTTGACGCGTTGTGTGATTTAACCTTTTATGTACGGGCACCCCTGCCGCTTCTGGTACAGCGGATTTGTGCCCGAGATGGCATTACAGAGGAGGAGGCCCGGCGCAGATTGGATGTGCAGATGTCTGACAGCGCACTAGCGGCACGGTGTGATGGTGTCATTCTCAACGATGGAATGGCCGATGTGAATGAGCAGGTTGCCGAGATTATCCGGCGGTTCTCTCTTTTGAAATAACCGGAAAGGAGTTGCATGTGCATTGAAATATAAGAAAGCGCTGATACGCAGCGGAGTGATTGTTTCCATTCTGCTGCTGTCTGTACTTACCGGTTTTTTGTTTCAGTTTATCTGGGATAAAGTGGATCGGGCAAATTATCCCAGAGAATATAGTGAATA
>JAGZAC010000046.1 GCA_018370615.1 Clostridiales bacterium | reverse complement strand
CGGAAAATTCCGTTATGAGCAGGACAAACGTGCAAAGGAGCAAAAGAAAAAGCAGCAGACGGTTGAGGTCAAGGAAGTGCAGCTTTCCTGTCGTATTGACAAGCATGACTTTGACATGAAGGTCGCCCGTGCCATCAAATTTTTACAGGACGGCAACAAGGTGCGTGTTTGCCTGCGCTTCAAAGGAAGGGAAATGGCACATCAGGATTTGGGACGCGAGGTTGTCACCAGATTTCAGGACGCTTGCGCTGAGTTCTCTACTGCGGACAAGAAGGCCGCTATGGAAGGCAGACAGCTGATTGTATTTCTCACACCTCTGAAAAATCTTCCCAAAAAGGGGAAGACGGCTGAAAATGCGGGCAAAAGTGAGGACAGCCCGGCAGAATAATGTTCACGATAATGCGGGCTGCGGCTTGCTGCGCCTGCGAAGAGTATAGAAAGGATTTAGGAAAATGGGGAAAATTAAGACACATAAGGCATCGGCAAAACGGTTTACCGTTACAGGCAGCGGCAAGGTGAAAAGATTTCACAGCGCGCACCGTCACAACCTGAGCACAAACAAAACACAAAAGCAGAAGAGACGCCTTCGTTCTGCGGATTATGTAAGTCCCGCAATGGAAGCAAACGTAAAGAGACTGATTATGAAATAAAGATACGCCCAGCGTATATCTTGTGTTCTTCCACTGGGAGAGCTTGTATGAAACTGAACGGATAGAAAGGAATAGAATAAAATGGCAAGAGTAAAAGGCGCCATGATGACGCGCAAGAGAAGAAAGAGAATTTTAAAGGCGGCCAGGGGATATTGGGGCGCAAAATCTAAGCATTTTAAGATGGCCAAGCAGGCCGTAATGAAAAGCGGCAACTATGCTTACATTGGACGTAAACAGAAAAAGAGAGAATTTAGACAGCTGTGGATTACACGTATCTCTGCACAGGCAAAAGCAAACGGCATGAATTATTCTCAATTCATGAACGGACTGAAAAAGGCCGGCATCACCCTGAACAGAAAAATGCTGTCTGAGATTGCCATTGCAGACAAGGACGCTTTTGCGGCGCTTGTGGAGAAAGCTAAGGCTGCACTTTGATTTAAATGAACCCAACGGGCATTCCCGCGTGGGTTCTTTTCATTGAGGAACGGAAGTAGTCCCAATTTAGCTGAATACGTATGGAAGGGCACAATGGAAGCGGAATATATTACTTCAAGGGCCAACCCTCTTGTGGTTTCTCTGAAAAAGCTCGCGGATAAAAAAGAACGGGAGAAAACAGGCCTGTATATCGTAGAGGGATTTAAGCTGTGCAGGGAAGCCTGCGGCCGGGGAAGGACGAAATATGCTATTTTGCGGGAGGACCGAAAGGAAGACGGCGCGTATGCAGACCTTATCCGGCGCTGCGGCGGAAAAGAGATTGTGCTCTCATCGGCTGCATATGAGAAAATCACGCAAGACCGTGCGCCTGATGGGATTTTGTTTGTCATGCGGGCGGAGCCCATGGAGCTTCCGGAGGATATAAACGGAGAGCGAATCTGTATTCTGGACGGGATCCGGGATCCTGGAAACATAGGAACGATTCTTCGTTCCGCGGCGGCACTGGGGGTGGATCGGGTAATTTTACATGACTGCGCGGATATCCATCATCCGAAAGCTATTCGGGCTACTATGGGCGCATTTTTTCAAATATCAGTCAGTGTATGCAGTGATTTGGTGAAAGTAGTTGCGCGCCTGCAAAGCACAGGAAGGAGAGTTGTTGCAGCAGCTCTGTCTGACAGCGGACTTACTTTGGGAAAGAGTGTGCTGCATGCCACCGATTGTCTTGTCTTGGGGAATGAAGGACACGGCATTTCAGAGGCGGTGGCTTGTGCTTGCGATACAACGATTAAAATTCCCATGACGGAGAAAACGGAAAGCCTCAACGCGTCGGCAGCTGCCGCTGTGCTGCTGTGGGAATACAGTAAACTTTTGTAAGATTTACATGTGGGAGGTTGCCGTAGCAGCGCTGCTGCGGCGATGGAAAAATGAGAGACGATCGAAAATATTGGCTATGGCTGTCCCATGCCTGCGGTGCAGGAAGTAAATGTGCAGTGCGTCTGGCGAGAGCTTTTCACAGTGCTAAGGAAATATATAAAGCCAGTGAAAAGGATCTAAAGGATTGCGGTGTGCGCATTGATAGTGCGGTACTTTCCAGACTGCTGCGCAAGGATACCTCGGCAGAAGAGTCAATTCTGAGGTGGAGTGAGGACTTTGGAGCGCAGATAATCGTCCCTGGGGATCCGCGGTACCCCAAAAGCTTGTTTTCGCTTCAGGATATGCCGATGGTGTTGTACTGCATGGGTGTCATGCCGGACTTTAATGAATTGTTCAGCTGTGCAGTAGTTGGTACCCGCAGCATGTCCGAATACGGCAAGAAGATGGCCTGTGAGATCGGCGCTGGACTTGCCAGGGCAGGTGCGTGTCTTGTGAGCGGACTGGCCTTGGGCGTAGACGGTACGGCCATGGCGGCAGCAATAGAAGAAGGCGGTATTACTATAGCGGTAATGGGCTGTGGCATTGATGTGATTTATCCCAAAGAGCATACGTCTTTATATTATGATGTTACGCAGCGCGGCGCCGTTCTCACGGAATATGGCCCTGGTATTTCACCAGATAGGTCCCATTTCCCCGTACGCAATCGTATTATCAGTGGCCTCTCTCAGGGTGTTTGCGTAATTGAAGGGGATAAAGAGAGCGGATCGCTGATAACTGCCCGCCGCGGGCTTTATCAAGGGCGGGATCTATACGCTGTGCCCGGCCGCGTAGGCGACAGAAATTCTGATGGAACCAATTATCTGCTCACACAGGGTGCGACGCCCGTTACCAGCGCTTTGGACATCGTTTCCCGCTACGAATTTCTGTATCCGCATACGCTAAAAGTCGGCAAGGCCCTTGTATCTGAGCTGCCGGTAGATGTGGATGGAACTGTACGCAAGCATCAGATTGCAAAGCGCGGGCAGGGCAGAAAAGTTGTTGCGGCGGACAGCCCCGGAGAGGATGGGAGAGAGCGAAAAACTAGAGCCCGGCGGGGAGAAAACGCCGTTATTTTTCCGCCTGCCGAGGAAGAACCTCCCCGGATTAGCCTGGATGCCCTCAGTGAAGTCGATATTAAGATATATGAAGCGATGACGCCGGATGTGCCTATGCTGCCGGAGGAAATCGCGCGGACTGGATTCCCTCTGCAGCAGGTTATGACATCTATGACAATGCTGGAAATTGCTGGAGCCGTGGAAGGTGGCGCGGGAGGGTATTTTCTCAAGCACGCAGCGGATATTATAGACAACCGCGAAAAACATTTGGACGAATAGGATTTTATAATTTTTTGATTTTCCCTTGCAAAAGAGGATGCGGATGCGTATAATAAACCGTGAATTGTCACACATATCTTATAATAATCGCGCAAGAATAGGAGACTTTGCATGAGCAATTTAGTAATCGTGGAATCGCCTGCAAAGGCGACAACTATCAAAGGATATCTTGGCTCCAGTTACCGAGTTGTCGCTTCCAAAGGCCATGTCCGGGATTTGCCCAAATCTACGCTTGGGATAGATATAGAAAACCATTTCAGCCCCCATTACATCAATATCCGAGGCAAAGGGGAATTGATTAAGGATTTGAAAAAAGAGGCAAAAGCCGCTGATAAGGTTTTCCTTGCAACGGACCCCGACCGGGAGGGGGAAGCAATTTCCTGGCACTTGTCTGTTGCCCTTGGAATTCCTGTAGAGGAAGTTAAGAGGATCACGTTCAACGAAATCACAAAAAGTGCAGTAAAAGAAGCAATTAAGGCTCCCCGCGGGCTGGATATGGATTTGGTGAACGCCCAGCAGGCCCGCCGTATTTTGGACCGTATTGTGGGATATAAGCTCAGTCCTTTCTTATGGAAAACTGTACAGAGCGGCCTGTCTGCAGGAAGAGTGCAGTCTGTTGCCACCCGTATTATTGTGGAACGGGAAAATGAAATCCGCGCCTTTGTGCCGAAGGAGTACTGGACCATCGATGCGCTGCTTGAAACAAAGCAGGGAAAGAAGCTTACCGTTCGTTTTCACGGCAGGGCCGGGGAAAAGGAAAAAATGGAGCTGCCCAACGAAGCGGCAGCGCAGGAAATTTGTAAAGCTGTAGAAGGGAAAACCTTCACAGCGACAGACATCCGTAAGGGGACAAAGCAGAAATCGCCCGCTCCGCCTTTTACAACTTCTACCATGCAGCAGGAGGCGTCAAAAAAGCTGAACTTCCAGTCTCAGCGGACCATGCGGGTTGCCCAGGAGCTGTACGAAGGCATAAATTTAGGTGCTGACGGCGGCGTACAGGGTTTGATTACCTATATGCGTACGGACTCCCTGCGGATTGCAGCAGAAGCTCAAACGGCCGCCAGAGAGTACATTCTGGAAAAGTACGGTGAAAAATATTGTCCGGGGCAGGCGCGCAGCTACAAATCCAAGGCAAACGCCCAAAATGCCCATGAGGCGATCCGTCCCGCTTCCATGACGTTGGATCCCGCCAAGGTGAAAAAGCATCTGTCCAGGGACCAATATCGATTATACAAGCTGATTTGGGATCGGTTTGTAGCCAGCCAGATGGCAAACGCCCAGCTTGCTACCGTGGCCATGGATGTGGAGTGTGCCGGATATCTGTTCCGGGCAACAGGATATACGGTGACCTTTGAAGGATACATGGCGGTATACGAAGAAACACTGGAATCTGAGAAAGAAGAAAAAGAGGAAAAGGATCAGAAAAAGCGGCTGCCAAATGTGGAAAAGGGAGACACGCTGCAGGGTAAGGAAATTCTGCCGGCGCAGCACTTTACTGAACCGCCGCCGCGGTTTACAGAGGCATCTCTGATCAGATTTCTGGAGGAAAAAGGAATCGGGAGACCTTCTACGTATACTCCCATTATTACTATCATAAATTCCAGAGGATATGTTTCCCGGGAGGGAAAGTCTCTTGTGCCCACTCCTTTGGGAGAGGTTATTACAAAAATTATGATAGAGTCTTTTCCGGATATTGTAGATTATCAGTTCACGGCATCTATGGAGGATAAGCTGGACTCTATTGAAAACGGCAAGGAAGATTTGGAGTCTGTTTTGTCAGGCTTTTACGAGGGATTTGCCAAAGAACTGGATGTGGCGGAAAGTACGGTTTCCAAGGAGAATATTGAGTTGCCCGTCGAGGAAACGGACATGATATGCGAATTCTGTGGCAGCAAAATGATTGTCAAGAAAGGCCGATATGGGAAATTTGCTGCTTGCCCCAATTATCCTGCCTGCAAAAATACCAAGCCTCTTTATAAAAAAGAGGAAAATGGGAATGAAAAAGAACCGGAAATCGCTCCCTTCAAATGTGAAGTATGCGGGTCCGACATGGTACTGCGCAATGGACGCTATGGTGCGTTTTACGCCTGTGTAAGATATCCCGCCTGCAAATTCACAAAACAAAAGGTGAAGGAGCTTGGAGTAAATTGTCCGAAATGCGGCAGCCCGCTGGTGACAAAGCACGGGAAAAACCGTACTGTTTTTTACAGCTGCTCCAGGTACCCGGATTGCGACTTCTCTTCCTGGGACCTCCCCACCAATGAGAAATGTCCAAATTGCGGGGAAATGCTGTACCGGAAAAAGGGCAAAAATATGCTTGTTTGCAAAAAAGAAGGCTGCGGATATAAGCGGGATGTTCCTGCTGGGGATGCAGAGCAATGACGGTGCGGGTAATCGGAGCAGGCCTGGCAGGGTGTGAAGCTGCCTGGCAGGCGGCGCGTCTTGGCGTGGAAGTGATCCTATATGAAATGAAACCTGCAAAAATGACGCCGGCCCATTCCTACAGGGGCTTTGCGGAGCTGGTGTGTTCCAACTCTCTGCGAAGTGCGGATATTACCAGCGGGGTGGGCCTTTTGAAGGAAGAGCTCTCCCGCATGGGTTCCTTAATCATGGAAGCTGCAAAAGCGACTGCAGTACCTGCGGGAGGCGCTCTTGCTGTGGACCGCACCGCGTTTTCTGACTATATTACGGAAAAAATCCGCTCTCATCCACGGATTCAGGTTGTGGAGGAGGAAGTGGTACACATTCCAGAGGAGGGAACTGTGGTGATTGCAACGGGACCTCTTACCTCTGACGCTCTGGCTGAGGAAATCGCAAAGCTGGTGGGAGACCGGCGGCTGTCTTTTTATGACGCAGCCGCGCCGATTGTAGATTTTTCTACTATTGACATGGAGAAGGCGTTTTTTGCTTCCAGATATGGAAAGGGAACACCGGATTACATCAACTGCCCCATGAATAAAGAAGAGTATACTGCTTTCCATGAGGCGCTGATTCATGCCCAGGAGGCGCAGCTGCACGGCTTTGAGCAGGGAGAAAAGCTCAAGGTGTTTGAAGGCTGCATGCCGGTGGAGGTAATGGCGCGCCGAGGCGAGGACACGCTGCGGTACGGCCCTCTGAAGCCGGTGGGAATCAGCCGGCCGGGAACGGCGGAAAAGTATTATGCGGTGGTACAGCTGCGCCGGGAAAACCGGGAGGGAACTATGTACAACATGGTGGGGTTTCAGACCCATTTGACCTTTCCCGAGCAGCGGCGTGTATTTCGTATGATTCCCGGTCTGGAAAATGCCGTTTTTCTGCGGTATGGCGTGATGCATAGAAATACCTTTTTGAATTCACCGGAACTGCTCCATCCCGATTACTCCATGCGGGGACGAGAGAATCTCTTCTTTGCCGGACAGATGACCGGCGTGGAAGGGTATGTGGAATCGGCGGCTTCCGGATTTGTCGCCGGCCTTTGCGCCGCACGGCGGAGCATGGGGAAGGTTGTAAAAGCGCCTTTTCCAGCTACCACGATGATTGGTGCTATGGCCCACTATGTAAGTGAGGGCGGGGCGGCGGCCTTTCAGCCTATGAATGCAAACTTTGGAATTATCCAGAGCCCGCCGGAAAAAATCCGCGGCGGGAAAAAGGTTCGGTATGCTTTTTATGCCGAACGTGCCCTTACGGAGATTTCCAACATAATAGATAAAGGACTTTTTGCCATATGAAAATCATATTGGACGCGATGGGTGGAGATTATGCTCCTTTAGAAATGGTAAAGGGCGCAGTTCTTGCCGCCGAACACTATCCCCAAGCCCAAATAGTGCTCTGCGGGGACGAGGAAAAAATTCGTGCTGCGGCAAAGGAAGCCGGTTTGTCGACAGATAAAGTGCAGGTTGTTCACACGGCAGAGGTAATTTCCATGGAGGATGAACCCCTTTCCATATTAAAAGCGAAGAAGAATTCTTCTATGGGGATGGGACTGCAGCTTCTGCGGGAAGATGGGGATGCTTTTATTTCTGCAGGAAATACCGGCGCTCTCCATACCGGTGCATCTCTGTTTGTGAGATGTTTGCCCGGAGTACACCGAGCCTGCATCGGAACAGTTCTGCCATTTACGGTACCGGTACTGCTTTTGGACAGCGGCGCCAACGCCGTTATCCAGCCGGAGTACCTTGCTCAGTGGGCACTAACCGGAAGCGTATATGCCTCCAGGGTTCTCGGAGTAAAAAATCCCCGGGTGGGCCTTTTGAATATTGGCACAGAGGAAACCAAGGGAACACAGGCAGTCGTAGAAGCACATGGCCATTTAAAGCAGCTGTCCGGCATCCATTTTGTGGGAAACGTGGAAGCCCGGGAGGTGCCCTTCGGAAAGTGCGATGTTCTTCTCACAGATGGGTTTACCGGCAACATTCTTTTGAAGTATACCGAGGGTATGGGCGCAATGTTTTTTGGTCTGATGAAGGATTTGTTTTATCAAAATACTGCCACAAAGCTTGCCGCTTTTGCGGTGAAGAAGGGGCTGCGGAAGATGCGGGATACCTTTGATGCATCTGCATACGGCGCAGCGCCCATTATCGGCCTTGCAAAGCCAGTATTTAAGGCGCATGGAAACTCTGATGCACCCACTATCGTCAACGCAGTGCGGCAGGCGGTGCGGTATGTGGAAGGTGGCGCCGCAAAGGCAATGGCGGAGCTATCTTTTGCCCAAGTAGAGACGAAATCATAAACATAAGGAGGAAATTGCTATGTCGGATAATATAAAGATGCCAAAGGACCCCAGGCTATTGGAAAAAACAGTTGGGTATTATTTTCGCAACCGTGCCCTTTTGCAGACGGCTCTGACCCATTCCTCCTATACAAATGAACTGCGTTCCAAGGGTGTAGAAAGCCGCTGCAATGAGCGGCTGGAGTTTTTGGGTGACTCTGTTTTGTCTGTGATTGTTAGCAGATTTTTGTTTCAGGAGTTTGATTCCCGCCAGGAGGGAGACTTGACAAAAATTCGTGCAGCGGTGGTTTGTGAGAAAGCACTCGCAAAATATGCGGCGAAAATCTCCCTGGGCGAGTATCTTCTCCTAGGACACGGAGAGGACAAAAACGATGGCCGGCACCGTCCTTCCATAACGGCGGATGCTTTTGAGGCGCTGTTGGGTGCTTTTTATCTGGATTCCGGCTATGATTGTGATAAAATCGAGAAATTTTTGCTTCCCTTCGTGAAGGAAGAAATTGCAGACTCCGGCGAGGATGCTTCCTTTATGGACTATAAAACTGCATTGCAGCAAATCGTGCAGCAGGCAAACGGAGAAAAGCTGCGATATGTTTTGGTGGGTGAAAGCGGCCCGGATCATGACAAAAGCTTTCAGGTAGAGGCGCGGCTCAATTCCAATGTAATTGGGCACGGTACAGGGAACACCAAGCGTGCTGCAGAGCAAAATGCTGCCAGAGAAGCGCTGGAGCTTTTCGGAAGTGCCCAGCAAAAGTAATTGTCATGAAAAAACACAGCAACATTCCGATATTTATACAGCATATGGGCTGCCCAAATCAGTGCGTATTTTGCGACCAACACACGATTACGGGCACCCATTCTTTTTGTGAGGCGTCGGTGCGCCGGGATATTGATGCGGCACTGGAGACGATAGGGGACAGAGACTGTGAAATCGCTTATTTTGGAGGCTCGTTCACGGGAATCGACAGAGAGCAGATGCTCCGCCTGCTAGATCTCGCTGGAGAATATGTACGGCAGGGCGCAGTACAGGGAATCCGCCTGTCTACCCGGCCGGACTACATCTCTCCTGAAATTGTGGAAATACTGCTTCGGTATCCGGTGACGGCTGTGGAGCTGGGGATACAAAGTATGGATGACCGTGTGCTTTCCGCCTGCAAAAGAGGGCACACCGCTGCTGATACAGAGACGGCATGCGTTCTTTTGCAAGATGCAAGCATTCCCTTTGTGGGGCAGATGATGATAGGGCTTCCGTGTTCTAACAGACAAACGGAAACAGAGACAGTGCAGCAGATTTGTGATATGGGCGCCTGCGGCGCGCGGATTTATCCGTGTGTGGTCTTTCAAAAAACACCTCTTGCCGATATGGTGCAAAAGGGCCTTTATACGCCATTGTCTATAGAAGAGGCGGTGGAGCGGAGCGCGGCGGTTTTGGAGGTGCTGGATGTTCGCGGTGTGCCTTGTCTGAAAATCGGTCTCCACGATGGAGAGGGGATTCGAAACCCGGATACATATTTTGCCGGGCCCCATCATCCCGCCTTGGGAGAAATGGTCCGCAGCCGGATGTATCTCCATAAAATTGGCGCTGCACTCCTACGGCTTGGCCAGGTGCGGGGCAAGGCGATTCAAATTGAGGTGGCGCCGGGGTGTGTTTCCATGGCCGTGGGACAGAAAAAAGTGAACAAGCATCACTTTTTGGAAAAAACCGGAGCGAAATCTGTGAGAATT
>JAGZAC010000045.1 GCA_018370615.1 Clostridiales bacterium | reverse complement strand
AAAACGGATGGGACGGATGCAACCAACGAACTGACCTACCTGATGCTGCAGACGATTCGCAGATTCCATGATGTGCATCCCAGAATGTCTGTGCGCTTTCACAAAAATTCTCCTTCCCAGCTGATGCGCCTTACGGTGCAGATGTGGTCGGAGGGAATGTCCGATCCGTCAGTGGTCAGCGATGAAACGGTAATTCCCGGTCTTTTGCGGCTGGGTGTTTCCTTGGAGGACGCCCGAAATTATACAATGCTTGGATGTCAGGAAATTGAAATTCCCGGAAAAAGCAACTTCGGGTGTGAGGATGGCTCCTTTAACCTTGCAAAAATTTTAGAGCTTACCTTGTGGGACGGATACAGTAGAAAAACAGGAAAATATATTGGGCTGCGGACAGGCAAGCTGACAGATTTTGCTACCTTTGAAGATTTTTACGCTGCATTTGCGGCGCAGGTGCAGTATTTTACAAAGCCGTATCTGGAGCTTTGCAACTGCGGTGTGGATATCCGTGTGGCGAATTTCTCAAAGATGGTGAAAACACCCCTCACGGACAGTTGTCTGGAAAGAGGACGCCAGCATGACGACGGCGGGCCGGTGTATAACTTTGGTGTGATTGAAACGGCGGGAGTATCGGCGGTGGCAGATTCTCTTACAGCTATCAAGAAGCTTGTTTTTGAAGATAAGAGAATTACAGCCGAAGAACTGCTGGAGGCTTTGACGGCAAATTTTGAAGGGTACGAAGCACAGCGGCAGATGCTGCTCCATAAGGCGCCGAAATTTGGCAACGATGATCCTGAGGCAGATGCAATGGCAGTGCGTGTACTGGATATGTTTTGGAGTGAAATCGGCAAATATAAGTCCAGACGCGGGGATGTATTTACAGGAGCGTGCTCCTTGCTCAGCGCTGGAGTAGAGTATGGGAAAACGACCGGGACGCTGCCGGATGGCCGATTTGCCGGGGAACCGCTGGGCAACAGTATCGGTCCGCGTCCGGGTGCAGATCAAAAGGGACTGACCGCTATGCTTTCTTCTGTGGCAAAGCTACCCTTGGAAAAGGGGGTAGGCGGGACAACGCTGAACGTAGTGCTGACGACAAAGCTGTTGTCCACGCCTGATCTGCGAGAAAGCATCGGTGCGGTAATATTTCATTATTTGATGCACGGAGGGCAGATGGCCCAGGTGACTACAGCAAATCTGGAGGATTTGCAGGACGCAAAGGTACATCCGGAGCGTCACGGAGATTTGATCATACGTATTGGCGGATTTTCCGTGCAGTTTGTGATTCTCAATGATGCGGAACAGGACGAGGTCATCAGCCGGTATGCGGGATTTTGAGGTTTATAGGTTCCCTTGCACAGGGGAAGTTTCCTCATATTTAGGCCCCCTTGTGGGGAGTTGCTATGCAACTCCGGGGGCCAGTCCGGCGGTAGCCGGCGGGGGATTGTTATTTTTAACAACCCCTCCGTCTTGCCTACGGCAAGCCACCTCCCCTTACACAGGGGAGGCTTAAAGTTTAATGAGGCCCCCTTGTGGGGAGGCTTATTCGTATTTGCGCCTCTTGATGAGAAGAGTCTCCTGCCGAGAAAAATTTATCCTCCCAATTTGCAAAAACCTATTGACAACTCCACTATGCCGCAGTATAATAAATTTGTAAGTGGAACGCACCGTTCCACTTAGGGGTGAAACATTATGCGGCAGAAGAATGAAGCCTTGATGTACAGCATCAAGCAGTTTGTAGAGACATATTTTCTGGAGAATAAGGCTTGGCCGAGTCTTAGCCAGATCTCTGCACACTTGAAAATCGGGAAGACTACGGCATACAGGTATCTTCATACAATGCAGGAAAATGGAATGCTCTCCTATGACGGCGCCCAGGGGGTGCGCACGGAACTGGCAGACAAAGTCCGTTCTGCTTCCTGTATGGTAGCAGTACTTGGAGATGTTTCCTGTGGACTTCCCAAATATGCAGATGAAAATATCGAGTCATATGTAGAACTGCCTCGCCAGCTTTTGGGGGAGGGATCCTTTTATCTTCTCCGAGCAAAGGGGGATTCTATGATCGGCGCCGATATTGATGACGGCGACCTTGTAGTAATCAGGCAGCAGAACACGGCCAGAGACGGAGACATTGTGGTGGCTCTGATGGAAGACGAGGCGACTTTAAAAACGCTTTTCTGGGATCGTGGACACAAATGTATCCGGCTTCATCCAGAAAATCCGAAATATCGGGATATCATTGTGCAAAATGTTTTGATTCAAGGCGTCGCTGTGAAGGTTTTGAAAGATGTAAGGCATACACATTGACTTAAAGGAAATGCAGCAGCGAAAGAGAGTAAAGCGTTGAAGTATAAAGCATCCTGTCCTGTATGCGGCCGGGTGTTGGTGCAAGCAGCTCCCCATTCTGATTTAAATATGACATGCCCCAAGTGTAAGACATATTTGTGTGTTACGGTAGAAAACATGGGTGTCCACGTCATTGCTTGCGAATCCAAGAAGCCGCAGGGCGAAATACAATAGAATATAGCTGCGCGCAGCATGCGCAGTGCATTTATCGAGGCCGATAGGCCCAAGAGTGCTGGACTTGTTAAAGAATCAAGAGGAGCCTGATAAATGGACAGTATCACGATTTTGTGATGCCTGTCTGTTTGTCAGGCTCTTTTTATTTATTATTTTTTAAACCGGACAGAACCTGTCCGGTTTAACCGATAGACTGTAACAAAGAAAAGAAAGGAGGTGTGAGGATGGGGACCGCTGAACGGCGCCGCATGATTATGCGCGTTTTGTGCAGAAGGGGACACGAAACTATAGCCAATCTGGCCAGCGAGTTCGGCGTATCCCAGCGCACAATTCGGCGAGATATTGAGACATTGAGCCTCAGCGAGCCTGTGTATACCCAGCAGGGGAGATATGGCGGCGGCGTATATGTGGTGAGCGGACATAGAATCGATCAGCAGTATATGACGCAGCTGCAGACACAGACAATAGAAAAAGTCATTCGCTTCGCTGCCGACAGGCAGCAGTGCATCCTGCAGGACGGGGAAATCCGTGCGCTTATGTCTCTTTTGGAGACCTTTGCCTATCCTCACACGAACGCAAAGCTATGAAAACAGAAAGGAATAAGGATATATGAACCGACGGGAACAGGAATTGTTCTGGCACCTTTGCAGGTTTCTCGATCCTTGCCGCGAAGAAATCGCGCAGCTGCTTTGCAAAGGCGCCGGGACACCAGAGGTGTTGGGGCATTTGCTTTATAACCGTATGGGAGCAGTTGCCCACCATGTGCTGATGAAAACAGAAACGGCCGACTGCGCAACGAGAGAATTTCGAAATACCTTGCGGGATGTGTGGCTTCAGGGTGTGGAAAAGAATCGGAGCTTTGTCCGAGGAAAAGATTTTGTTGCAGAAATTTTGGAAAGCAGCGGTGCGGAATATGCTTTGCTGAAAGGAGCATATCTGTGTGACCTATATCCGGCAGGCTGCCGGACGGCCAATGACGTGGATATACTCACAGAGGGAAAGTGGCTCACGCCCATTGGACAAGCTCTGGCAAAGGCGGGATTCCGACAGGGACGTATGCGAAACAGGGAGTTTATTCCAGCAACCCGCGAGGATGTCATATGTGCAAAGATGCTTCGGGGGGAAACAATGCCCTATATTTTAGAGGTGAACTTTCCCTATATGCAGTATCTGGAAGTGGATTTGAATTTTTCTTTGGATTATAAAAATACAGCAGATCCAGCATTGCATGCCTTTGTCCACAGCACAAAGATGCACGGAGCCTGCCGGATTTTGGATAGCGTACATTTTTTGCTGCACTTGTGTGCGCATCTCTACAAAGAAGCTACTACATATCCCTGGGTGCAAATGGGGCGGGATATGAGCTTGTACAAATTTTGCGATTTGTATCTTTTGCTTTATACATATACCCTACAGGACTATGACCTCCTTGGTGAGAAGGCAAAAGAATATGGTATGCTTTCCCAGTGCTATTATGCGCTGGAGGCAACACGGGTGCTGCTGCAGATAGAGGATCCCATGCTTTTGGGATTCTTAGCGCGTATCTGCCCTGCAGATTCCAGCGTAATGGATCGTGTACTCGATCCTTCCACAGGACGGAAATTTCTCTATAAAGAGACAAACCTTCGGCGGCGTTTCTTTGCCAAAAACAGGGAGGCTCTTTTGGAGGAGGTGAGGGAGAATGGGAAAAGATAAGCTGCATTTGCGCCCGCATAAAACAGACG
Source organism: Clostridiales bacterium (assembly GCA_018370615.1). GTDB lineage: Bacteria > Bacillota > Clostridia > Oscillospirales > CAG-272 > Avispirillum. The sequence goes on along the minus strand of JAGZAC010000045.1, from coordinate 5,686 downwards.
GGCTGCTGATTACGTTCTGCGGTTTGGACGGCTGCGGAAAAACTACCATGATTCGTCGGCTGACGGAGTATTTAGAGAGCCGGAGCGTGCCGATATTGTTGACCCGTCAGCCTACTACACGGTTGCGGGAAGCAGAGATTTTCCGCACCTATATGGATCAAAGTGACCATTCCTCCTACGATTACCGATGCCTTTCTCTGATGGCCGCAGGAGACCGGCTTCAGCATGTGAATAAAGTAATCCTTCCGGCGCTGGAAGAGGGAAAGTGTGTGCTAAGCGATCGGTACTTATATTCCTGGATCGCCAATCTGCGGGCCAGAGGATATACAAAAGATCGGTGGACCGGTGAGATTGCTTCCTACATGATCCAGCCGGACCTTGCATTTTTCATTGACGTGCCGGTACAGGTAGCGGTAGAGAGAGTGCGCAGCCGAGAGGCAGAACGGGATCGATATATCGATATGGAACTGCAGTATAAGCTGCGGCACCAGTATCGGCGCCTTGCAGCCCAGAACAAGGGAATTCTGCTGTCCTCTCTGGAATGTGAGAACATCGTATTTGCAGAAATTCTACATCATATAGAAAGACACAGGTGGATGAAAAATGGAACTGCGGGAACGAGTATTTGAACTGCTGGCGGAACTGACTTCCATGGAGGAAATTAGCGAATATGACGAGCTTGCAGGAGATTTGGGATTGGACAGCCTTGGGATGATTACACTGCTAGTGGCCATAGAGGATACCTTTCAAATAGAACTGGAGGAATCAGATATGGACCCGCTGGCACTGCAGACAGTGGACGATATTGTGCAGCTTTTGGAGAAGTATTTGGAGGAGAGGGAATGAAGGGACAGGTATTGCTTCCTGCACAGATCCCGCTGTTTTCTACCTATCATTATCAGGTGATCGCCGGTGTGGCCGCCAGTGCAAATCCTACATATTTAAACTGGTACTACAATCATTGCAGCATGCTTCAATGCGGAAAGGTATTTCTGCGGGGGTGTCCCACGCCGCATTTGAATGTGATTGGTACGGACGCAGGCGCGATGGACTTTTTGGAGCAGTTTTCCTATAATCTGCTCTTTGTGCGTGAGGATGTGCACAAGCTTATGAAGCGAATGCTGGATGAAGATTTTTATGTGGCCTTTCGCGGGATCGATGATTATTATATTCCGGGCAAAAGCTGGTATGGAAAGCGGCACTACAACCATGACGGACTAATTTGCGGGTACGACGATGAAAAGGGAACGTATGCCATGATGGCATACGATGAAAACTGGATGCTGAAGCTGTTCCATATCCCTCAGAGCGCCTTTGAAGCAGGAATGGAGTCTATGATTCGGAATTATTACATTATGGGTGAGGTGACTGCCGTCAAGGCAAGAGATACAGTCCTTTCTCTGGATATCCCCAACGTCAAAGAGCAGCTCGCCGCATATCTTTCCACCAATCTGCAGACGGATCCCGTCGAAAAAAGCCAGGCACCTGAGGGCACTGTTGTGCATACATATCTTTGCATGTATTTGGACCTGCTTTACACAGGAGAAATTCCATATGAAAAAGCGGATTACAGGATCCTGCGGCTCCTTTGGGAGCATAAAAACTGCATGTACATGCGCATAGCCGCCGTGGAGGATGCGCTGGGGCTGGGCAGCGAGCTTCGCAGTGCGTATAGCCGGGTGTTGGACAGTGCTGGCAGGCTAAAGACGGTGTATGCAAAATATTGCATGCGGCGTAAGGACGATTTACTACTGGGTATCAAAAGCGGACTGCAGGATATACAGAATCGGGAAGGGGAGCTCCTCACCCGGCTGGTGGAAAAAATCGAGAAGGAGGGTATGTGATGCTTTGGGAATATATAGAGGAAAAAATGCTTCGGCATCCAGACAGTACGCTCAAAGAGGGGGATGCTTGTATAACTTACAAGGGGGCGGTTGCTTTTGCAAAAGAGTTTGCAAAGCGCCTGGAGGCGAGCTGCTATGGAATTCTGTGCCGGTCGGAGCTGTCCGGTGCATTGGCGATTCTCAGCTGCATTGCGGCGGGAGCAACCTTTCTTCCCCTGTCCTACCGGTACGGTAGAAAGCACTGCGAAAATATTTTCCAGACAGTGCATCCGGAGTATATGATTACAGATATTATAGGAGAGCTGCGTCCAGTAAAGCTGGACGACGGCACGTATCGGGAGCCGGTGGGGGAACGCCCGGCGGCAATTCTCTGTACTTCAGGAACTACGGGAAAGCCCAAGGGCATTATGCTCAGCGAGAAAAATTTGTGCACCAATCTTTCCGATATCCGCCGGTATTTTGCCATCGGCCCGGCGGATAAAATCTTGATTTCCCGGTCTTTGTATCACTGCGCAGTGCTGACAGGGGAGCTTTTGACTTCTTTATGTCAGGGCACCCATGTACACTTTTTTTCCGAAAGCTTCCGTCCCGGAGAGATTTTGCGAAAAATCAACGCAGAAGAAATCACAGTGCTGTGCGGCACTCCTACCATGCTTACGGCATTGGCCCGTTTTGAAAGGCGCGCGGTCTCCGAGGACATGCTGCGTACAATAGCCATCAGCGGAGAATGCTTGGATGCTGCCCGTGCCCGAACAATCAGAGACGCCTTTCCTGCAGCAAAAATTTACCATGTGTATGGGCTCACCGAGGCTTCTCCCAGAGTAACCTTCCTGCCGCCAGAGCAGTTTGCTGTACAGGGAACCTGTGTGGGATATCCGCTCCATTCCCTGCAGCTGCGGGTGGTAAACCAGCGTGGAAAAGCAGTTTGCGTTGGAGAGACGGGGGAACTGTGTGTTCGGGGAGACAGCGTTATGATGGGGTATTATAACGATCCGGCAGCTACGGCGGCTGTTCTTCGCGGAGGATGGCTCCACACGGGAGATATGGCGGTCATGAGCCGGGAGGGACTGGTAAAAATTCGAGGACGCAAGGACAATATGATTATTCGCGGGGGAATGAACATTTATCCTCAGGAAATTGAGAAAAGTCTGTCGATGGATACCCGTGTGCGGGAGGTTATGGCGTACGGAATTTCAGACCCTCTGTTTGGGGAGAAAATTGGTCTGCGGATTGCAGGCAATTTTGCGGGCCGTGGCGAAGTACTGCGAATGTGCCGGCGCATGCTGCTGCCGTATCAGATGCCGGCAGTGGTGGAGCTGATGGACGAGCTTCCCAAAAACGGAGCGGGAAAAATTATACGGAAAAAAGGCGGCAGGAGGGCAGAGGAAAATGCATAATTCTGTTTTAGACGCTGTGCGCGAGCTGCGGGAGGATTCCAATTTTATTATAAATAAAGCCAATGTGAACCGACATAGAATCGTTCTTCATGAATCAGATGGAACCCAAACTGCCTATTATTTTTCTCCGCCGATTTACCACGCGGAAGATGGAAAGCTGGCGTCTCTTAGCTTTAACGATGCTGGCATTATGCAAGGGACAAGCGGCATCATTTCCGTTTCCGGCAGCACTCTTCGTTTGGAGGGAAAAGAGGACAGTATTTGCTGTGATTTTGACGCAGGGCCCCTGGCGCCAGCGGGCCGGATCCTGGTGGGAGAGGGAATTGAAGTGCGTCCAACACTCAATGGCGCGGCGGTAAAAATCCAGTGCGGCGGCGGCGGAACCACGGTGCGCATTCGAACTGGGAAGCCTTACTTCCACGTGCGGGCAAATTCCAAGTACTTTGCACTGATGCAAGAGACCTTTCGTCCCCTTATGGTGCTTTCGGGAATCGGAGCCTTCCTGGGTGACGGGAAGCTGTCCGGCGGACTGAGAATGGCGTTTCAGAAAATCCACAACAGGGAATTTTCTGTCTGGCTCTGCAGTACGTCCGGCACTCCCAGGAATTTGTGGATGGAGATCAGTCTATATGAGCCCAAATTGTTTTTAGACACCACAGTGGAGAGCCGGCATTTTGAAGAAAACAATGCCTATGGCGGCACTGCTTTTCTTGGAACTACCCAGTCCTATGGCACCCAATGGCTGTATACGCGTCCGGATTATACGATACTTGCAGATGTGTCGGGACGGGAAATTCAAAGCGTACACTTTCATGTGCCAATGTATGCTGGTAAAAATGTGAAGCTGTGTGGCACTGCCCTAACCCGCCGATTCTGCAGCTTCGGATCCACGTGGGAGAACAAGGTAAAACCGAGTCACGTTATTGGAGAGAGCTTTCTGCAAGGCCGGTACCATACGCTGGACCTTACCGACATTTTGGTAAATCCCAACACCCATATGCTGCAGCAGTCGGAGGGATGGGTGCTGCGGGCGAAGCATGGAGGATATACCGTAGTATCCACAGGAGACAGCTCTTTTTATCCGCAGATTTTATCAGTCAGATTTCAATAAATCAGAGGTAAAGTGATGAAAATAAGAAAAAGACGGCGCAAAGCTAAGGTTTCCCATGAACAAAATCTACCACCGTCTGCAGTTCTGACGAAAGATTGTTACGGCTTCCCAATCGAGAATGCTTCCAAGAAAAGGAAAAGACACCGGCAATGATATGGAAGCAGTGCATGTTGTATGATAGTGCGTGTTATAAGAATGCCACAAAAATGATGGATGGGATCCCTACGGGGATTGTACTCCACAGTACCGATTTGCGAATCCCCTATCTTTGGCGCTATATACAGCCGTCTCTGAAGGATATACGGCGAGGAGAGATTCTTGCGGATATTGGAGAGGCCCCCCACAGAAAGAATCCTACAGAAAATGCCGAACATCATACTTGTGTACATGCTTATATCGGGAAAAATGCCGCAGGTGCAGTAGAAACCTATCAGACGCTTCCTTTGGATTGCTGCTGCCGGAGTACGGGTATGGGAACCCGCGCCAGCTGCGACTTCAATCCTCAGGCGCGGATCCAGATTTGTATTTGTGCAGGCACCAAGCGAGATAAGTCTTACTTCCGGCGGGCATGGCGGCAGGCGGTAGAAGTCTGTGCTTTTCTGTGCGCCCGATACGGGTTGCCCCAGACGAAAATATGTTCCCACAGGGAAGCGTATTTGGAAGGATATGGGGATTATCACGAGGACCCGGAACATTGGTTTGCAGATTTTGGGGTTACGATGGAGGATTTTCGCAGTGCAGTGGGAGAGCTGCTGGCGAAAGAACGGCAGAATAAAACTTCTTTGCAGGTAGGTGACCATGTGTTTTTTGTCGGACATAGACAGTACGCCACCCCATATTCCTCGGCGCAGGAGATTCCCTGCAGGCCGGGAGAGGGCGAGATTATTAAAATTATCAAACACCCCATTTTTACTCAAGTCCACACGGTTTTTGTACGGGCAAGGCCGGGAGGAGGGACCTCGGTAAATGGCTGGGTGGATTTTAGGGACATGCAGACCAGCCGCCCGGCGGGGGAGAAATATTTACCGTATACAGTGCACGCGGCCGGGTATGGGTGCAACATCCGTCAGGGGCCGGGCACCAATTTCTCTGTGGTGCGCATTGCAAAAGAGAGGGAAGCTTTTACCATTGTAGAGCAGGCATCTGGCATCGGCGCCTCCAAATGGGGACGGGTGCAGACTGGCGAGGGGTGGATTTCTCTAGATTTTGTTCGGCACGGAAAATAAAAACATCCCCTTGACAGGGAGGGGCACACCATGTATGATACAAATAAAGGCTTGTACAGGGGGAATCGTTATGGAGCAGGAGCGCCGGCTTTGGGGATATTATGAGGT
>JAGZAC010000044.1 GCA_018370615.1 Clostridiales bacterium | reverse complement strand
GCATATTTGCCCTCTGTACTGAGGAACAGGCTGGGCCGGAGCGCGGCGGGCAGCCCTTTCTTCTGGCCTTGATGGAAAGCGATGCCGGTGATAAGCTGAGCGTTCTGTCCACAGGCACGGTACTTGCGGACGCGGCGGCGGATTTTCCCACAAATTATGTTTTCTACTCTTCCCCGGAGCTGGTTTCCGCGGGGGAATACTGCCTTTCAAACGGGAAAAACGAAATTCTTTCAACAGCATATTAAAACGGAAAGACCTGATCGTTTCTCTCCGGGCTTTCCGCTTTCTTCATCAGAAGGATTCCGGATCCGTTCCCTGAGAGGGCGGCCCGTTTTCTATCAGCCTTAGTTTCTCCTGCCTCTTAAGCCGCTTGAGCTGGTACTCCCGGCGCATGGCAGTCTCTTTGCTTTCAAATTTTTCCTTATACACAAGCGACACCGGCAGGCGGGAGCGGGTGTATTTTGCGCCTTTTCCGCTGTTATGGGCTTTCAGGCGTTTTTCCAGGTTGCTGGTCCATCCGGAGTGTTCTCCGGACATCTGCGGCCTGGCGGACCTAGTGGGTTCCACCACAGACATTATGAAATATGCGAAGGAATCCCCCGAGAGAGAATTTATTATCGGAACGGAAACCTCCATCGTGGCGCATTTGCGGCTGCAATGTCCAGAGAAGGCGTTCTACCCCATGTCCAAGCACCTGATTTGCCCGGATATGCGTCTGACGACCCTTTCCGACGTATTGGACTGCGCAGGGGGCGCCGGAGAAGAAATCACGCTGGATCCGGATACTGCAAAAAAAGCCCGCCGGTGTATTGACGAAATGATTCGGCTCGGCGGCTGATAATACTCTGCCCGGCTATAAGCCGGGCAAAACTTGTATATATGGAGACAATTATGAAAACAATCGACCAAGTCATCCGTCCGGGTCTCTTCGGAGACTTCGGTCCCTCTGCCGACAGGCGGCGTGTAGAATTTGACATCAAAAACTCCGCCGTCGTTTGCTCTGAGACGCCGGTAGACTTAGTGCTAGCGGGAGACAGCATCGTTCACTTCTGGGATGAGAATATCTATTTCAGAGACAGAGGCGTAGTGCTGAACCGGGGCATCGAGGGAGATCAGGCGCATGTGCTGGTCCGCCGATTCCAGGCAGATGTGATCCAGCTGCGTCCTCGTGTCTGTGTGCTCCTCATCGGCATCAACAACACCTGGGCCATTTTGGACGGTCCCAACTGTACCGATGGATTTTACGATGAACAGCTGATCTGCGGATGGGTGCTCCATCTGAAAATGTGCTATCAGCGCATGCTGCACATGCTGCAGGCAGCGGGAATCCAGGCCGTGCTGTGCTCCCTTTTGCCCATGGGGGATCCTGTGCCTACATATCTGGCCCGCAGCCGGGCAGCCGCCAGGGCAAACACGATGCTGCGCGAGCTTGCAAAGGAAGAAGGCTGCGCCTTCGCCGATTTCTTTGACGCCATGACGGGGGAAGACAAAGAAACCCTGCGGGAGGGTCTTTCATGGGACGGAATCCATCCGCACTGGGCAGGCTATACCATCATGACGGAGATTCTGAATCCCATTTTGGATGCATTACTATGAATAAGGTTCTGATTGCCATGAGCGGCGGCGTAGATTCCTCCGCCGCGGCGCTACTGCTGCAAAAGGAAGGATACGACTGTGCCGGCGCCATGATGCGGCTGTATGTGCCGGGAATGGAGCTGCAGGAGGAAAACAGAAAGATTTTATCCGGCGCAGACGCCGTCACCGACGCAGAGCGGGATGCGGCAGCAGCCGCTGCTGCCTTAGGCATCCCTTTTTCCATATATGACATGCGGGGAGATTTTTACCGATGGGTCATCCAGGATTTCATAAACGTATACAGCGCCGGCGGTACGCCGAATCCCTGTGTTACCTGCAACCGCACTATGAAATTCGGTGCATTCCTGGATATGGCGCAGCAGGCGGGATATGATAAAATCGCCACCGGTCATTATGCCAAAGTCTCCTATGAGAACGGCCGGTATACGTTATATAAGGCGGATGACTCTGCCAAAGACCAGAGCTATGTGCTCTGGTCCCTTGGACAAGAACATCTGTCCTCCCTATTGCTCCCTCTGGGAAGCCGGAACAAGGAAGAAGCCCGGGCAGCCGCCAGAGCCGGTGCTTTGGGTACGGCGGACAAAAAGGAAAGTCAGGACATCTGTTTCGTACCGGACGGAGACTATGCGGGATTTATTGAGCGCACCTTGAAAATCACCTTTCCAAAGGGTAATTTTGTGGACGAGAGCGGAAAAATCCTAGGCCGGCACCGGGGAATCATCCGGTATACGATAGGCCAGCGACGGGGTCTGGGGCTATCCCTCCAAGAGCCCTTATATGTACTTCGTAAAGATGCCGCAGAAAACCAGATTGTATTGGGGCCATCGGAAAGGCTGTTTTCCCGTACCCTTTCAGCAGTACGTGCCAATTGGGTTTGCGGAGAGGCGCCTGTCTGCCCCCTTCGGGTGCGGGCGCGCATTCGGTACGGGCAGAAGGATTTTGGGGCAACAGTTGTTGCGGCGACAGAAGACACCTTCCGCTTAGAATTTGACGAGCCTCAGCGGGCAGTATCTCCCGGACAGTCTGCCGTCCTGTATGACGGCGCCCGCGTCATCGGCGGGGGAATTATTGCTCCTGCTCCCTGAGCGTTTCCATCAACCCCTCCGCCGCGGATTCACCGCGGCACCTCCCCTTACACAGGGGAGGCTTAAAGCTAGAGAGGTCTCCCTTGTGGGGAGGTTTAAGTTAGAGAGGTCCCCCTTGTGGGGAGGTGCTGCGTACCTTCGGGGGTAGTCAACGGGAGGCTAAAATAAAAAGTTCCCCATGTGGGCGTCTCTTGCAGCGCCGCTAAGGGGCCTGCCGACGGTAGGTTAAAATAAATAGGCTCCCTTGTGGGGAGATGCACAGCATCTCCGGGAGCATGGCTCCGCGTATGTGGAGTCTGAGGGATTGTTTTTACAACCCCTCCGTCGGTTTCACCGACACCTCCCCTTACACAGGGGAGGCTTAGCGTTAAAAGGCTCCTTTGTGGAGAGGCTTAAGTTGGAGAGGCCCCTTGTGGGGAGGCTTAGGATGAAGAGACCCTTCGAGGGGAGAACGCAGCAAGTCCTCGTCAGAAGAGCCCTAAGATAAAAACGCAAAGGAACGTTCTGTCTTCAGCAACACTGCCTCTCCCAAAGCCAATTGAAAAAATCAGATTGTCGCAACAACCTTTATATCATTGCAGGCAAACTCCAGAACAGGCATCCCTTTATATTTGGGTAATACATCACAAATGGCCGGATTATTCGAAGTATAGTATATAAAAGTAATTCTTTTGCCATCAGGCAGAGCCTGTTCTGTTTCATGACGCGTTACATCAGAAAAAAACAGATCCATACCGTCTCCTATGGAAAATGTGTCTCGCATAACAAGTCCACACCCAACGGCTTCCTCCGGACAGAAAAACTCCTCTTTTATATCTCCGTACTGCAAACTAATTTTCATAGTCTACCACCTCAATTTTAACGTCTGCCCCTTCACTTTGCACGTCCACAACAGGACCAACGAGGCCTTTTTTGATTAGTTCCAACATTTTTTTCATATAGCCTGCGGCTTCTTCACCAACCAAATCTGCAAAACCTCCTTCAACATCGGCCTGCAAAACCAATTCCATCGGTACACGCAAATGAATACTGACTTTACTTTCATCTTTTGTTTGTACGGATATTGCAAAAATCCTCCTTTCTATGTTTTCCGTCTCCGCCACCTTTACGGAAGGTACTTGTTCTGCACCCTCAATCAAACTGTCTGCCGTGGTATCCAGTATTCTAGCCAGTCTGCCAATGCTTTCCAAATCCGGGTATGACAAATCGTTTTCCCACTTTGAAACAGCTTGTGCCGTAACATGCATTTTCTCCGACAACTCTTCCTGAGTCATCGCCTTCTTTTTACGAAAATATGCAATATTTTCACCAATTGTGTTTTTCATCTGATTTCTCCAGTTCTGCCGGAAGCCGGCTGTAATTTTCGTCCGCGCGCTTACGATGATTTCATTATACAATAGTTTTTGTAAAAGAAAATATACAAACAGTTGAATTTCACTGATTTCGGACAACAATCTGTTGTATCCTCCCCTGACAGTCGATGCTCGACTGCGTATTGAATGATTCTCTGGAAAGACGGATTGTCATAAAAAATTCTACAAACCCATTTTCCCTCTCTGCTGCCCGCTTGTATAAAATGCAGAAACCTTCATTTTTTCCTCTTCATTTTTCAGAAAAATCTTGACAGGATTTGGCACAGCCAGTATAATAGGTGTAGAAATGAGGTCCGGCGCTGTAGATAGTTTCTGCGGCGCTTTCTCTATTATTTGTTCCACAGTATTTTTACGGGGGTATATTTATGGCAACAGTACCGGAAATGTTTGGCTGCCTTGTTTTCAACGACAAGGTAATGCAGGAGCGTCTGCCCAAAGAAACCTATAAGCTGATGAAAAAATCCTTCCTGGACGGCAAACGCATGAGCCTGGAAGTGGCCACTGTCGTTGCAAACGCCATGAAGGACTGGGCCATTGAAAACGGCGCGACACATTACACCCATTGGTTCCAGCCTATGACGGGAATCACTGCGGAAAAGCATGACAGCTTTATTTCCCCCACGGACAATGGAAACGTAATCATGGAATTTTCCGGTAAAGAACTGGTACGGGGAGAGCCGGACGCCTCCTCTTTCCCCTCCGGCGGTCTGCGGGCAACCTTTGAGGCCAGAGGATACACTGCCTGGGACCCTACCTCCTATGCTTTTATCAAGGAAGGCAGCTTGTGCATCCCCACCGCCTTCTGCTCCTACGGCGGAGAGGCACTGGACCAAAAAACGCCCCTGCTCCGCTCCATGGAAGCTCTAAACAAGCAGGCACTGCGGGTTCTAAAACTTTTCGGAAACGAAGACGTGACCAGTGTAAAAACCACCGTGGGCCCGGAACAGGAATACTTCCTTATTTCCCGGGAAATGTATGAAGCACGCAAGGATTTGATTTATACAGGCCGCACTTTGTTCGGCTGCAAGCCTCCCAAGGGGCAGGAAATGGATGACCACTATTTCGGCACCCTGAAGCCCGCAGTAGCAAGCTATATGAAGGATCTGGATGAAACCTTGTGGAAGCTGGGAGTTCTGGCAAAAACAAAGCACAATGAAGTAGCCCCTGCCCAGCATGAGCTGGCGCCTATATTCTCCACCAGCAACATTGCCGTAGACCACAATCAGCTGACCATGGAAATGATGAAAAAGGTGGCTGAACGGCACGGAATGGTCTGTCTGCTTCACGAAAAGCCCTTTGAAGGCGTCAACGGAAGCGGCAAGCACAACAACTGGTCTATGATCACCAATACCGGCACCAATCTGCTGGAGCCCGGACAAACGCCCTATGAGAATGCCCAATTTCTTCTGTTTCTGTGTGCCGTAATCAAGGCGGTAGACGAGTATCAGGATATGCTCCGCATTTCCGTTGCAAGTGCCGGAAACGACCACCGTCTGGGTGCAAACGAAGCGCCGCCGGCAGTGATGTCTATGTTCATAGGCGATGAACTGATGGAAATTCTGGAAGCAATCGAAGCAGACCGTCCTTACGATTCTAAGGAAACCATACAAATGAAAATCGGCGTTCATGTGCTGCCCAGGTTTCCCAAGGACAACACAGACCGCAACCGGACGTCCCCCTTTGCATTTACAGGAAATCGGTTTGAATTCCGCATGGCGGGTTCCTCTCAATCCATTGCCACTCCCAATACAGTGTTGAACACTGCCGTTGCAGAAGAGCTCCGGCTCTTTGCGGAGGAATTGGAGGAGGCAGAAAACTTTACCTCTTCTCTCCACGATTTAATCAAAAGAACCATTGCAGAGCACAAGCGGATTCTATTTAACGGCAACGGATATGACGACAGCTGGATCGCAGAGGCAAAGCGGCGGGGGCTGTCCAATCTGAAAACCACTCCGGAGGCGCTCTCTCACCTTTTGGATGAAAAGAATATCGCTTTGTTTACCACCCACAATGTATTTTCCGAGCTGGAAATGAAATCCCGGTATGAAATCAATTTGGAAAATTACTGCAAAACGCTGAATATCGAAGCCCTCACTATGATCGATATGGCACGGCACGATATTTTCCCCGCAGTAAGCGCATATGCGTCTCAGCTGGCGGCAAATGCGGCAGCAAAAGGCGCCTTTACCTCCTGCACAGCGGAGAAAAAGCTCATTGATAAAATCTCCGCTCTGACAGATTCCTTCTATAATAATCTGGAAGCACTGGAGGCCGCTGTTGCCGGAGCAGAGCAGTATACAGATTCCAAAGAGGCTGCCTTTTATTATAAGGACACGGTGCTTGCTGCCATGGGGGCACTGCGCAACAATGCAGATGCGCTGGAACAGCTCACCGCAGCAGACTTCTGGCCTTATCCAAGTTATGGAGATATGTTGTTCTCTATAAAATGAATGGCAATAATACAATCCCCCAGTCTGCTAACGCAGCCAGCCCCCTTTACACAAGGGGGCCTATTTATTTTAACCTACCGTCGGCAGCCCCTTAGCGGCTCTGCAAGAGCGCTCACATGGGGACTTTTTATTTTAGCCTTCCGTCGACTGCCCCGAAGGTACGCAGCACCTCCCCACAAGGAGCCTTTTTAACGCCAAGCCTCCCCTGTGGTGCAGCTCCGCAGGAGATGCCGGGGTGGTGTCAGCGTAGCTGACGGAGGGGTTGTACCCCCTGTTTACAGGATAAATTTATATCTGCTCCTCTTCTCCTGTATCTGCACATGCGGTATCCGGAATCGTAATCACAGACTTGAACAAATCCCCGTCGATTTGAATATTCAACGCTCCACCCTGCAGTTCCATGAGGCTACGGGCAATAGAAAGTCCCAGTCCGCTTCCCTCTGTATTCCGGGAACGGTCTCCCCGGACAAACCTCTCCATAAGCTCGTCGCCGGAAATGTTCAAGGGATATGCGGATATATTCTTGAAAATAATGCGAATCACCCCGTCGGCGTGTTCCATATTCACATACACACGAGTACCGGCAAGAGCATACTTACAGATATTGTTCATCAAATTGTCGAACACCCGCCAAAGCAGTCTTCCGTCTGCAAGAATACTGATTTGCTCTTCGCAGGGCGAGAACACCACCTGAATCCCGTTTCCTGCCAATCGTTCCTCATATTCCCCTACTGCCTGCTCCAGCAATACCTGGATGTTGGTAGGGACCTTTACCACATGGATGGATCCGGAAGACGCCTTGGACGCTTCTACCAAATCCTCCGTCAGCTTTTTCAAGCGGGCAGACTGCCGTTCCAGCACTTCCAAATACTGAGGAGCATTTAGGCCGTCCATTCCTTCCTTCTTCAACAAATCCACATAATTGATAATTGAGGTCAGCGGCGTTTTAATATCGTGAGACACATTGGTAATCAGCTCCGTCTTCAGACGTTCGCTCTGCATCTGCCGCTCCAGCGCCACCTGCATGCCGTCCCCAATACGATTCAGCGTCTCTCCGTGCTTGCGGAAATCGCCAATCAAATCCGGCAGCTTCACCTGATACTGCAGGTTGCCGTCGGCGATCTCCTCCGCGCCTCTTTTCAACTGCTTCATATTGATTAGTACCAGTGCCAGCAGGGGCGTGAGGATTAGCTTTTCCACACACCAGGCCAGCAGCAAGTATCCCCGCCCAGCGCTAGCGACAAAAATCAACTCTACCAGGCTCAATGCTGCATAAATCAGCCCCACCTTCCACACCAGAGGCAGGCCCTTGCAAATATAGGAAATCCGTTTTCCTATGCGACGGAGAATACGCCATAGGAAGGAAAAAATACGGTAGCATACAGTGTTCTTCCACAGAACGCCGGCCTTCAGCCGCGCCGCCATGGAAAGGAGCAGCACCAGCGCCAGCAGGACAATCCCTACAAGCAGAAGGCCGATAGAAAGTACAGCCCCCACCACAGAGGAAGATGCGGCAGCTTCGCTGATCAAATACCCAAGAAACGTACAGCACAGGACAATTCCTACAGCGTACAAATCGAAGGGAATTCGGTGAAAGCCATGCAATACGATTTCTTCCGAACCTGATTTGTGTCCCGCACCGCAGAATAAATACACAATAGATGTCACACAAAGAGCAAGGGATACAAACCCGACGACAATCAAGCTCCACCGTAGGCCAGATATGGAATCGGAAAGATAATCGACCCAGTAAAAAACGTCCATCACCTGAATCTCATCGACCCAGGCATTCACCCAGATAGTTTCATCGATTTCCTCGGTGACCTGGTAGTACAGGTAGTAGGTCGCTTCGCCTCCTTCTGCGGGATATATTATCTCATAGTTGTAGTCGTCCCACGCATTTCCATGGCTGCCCACATATGCATCCATTTCCTGGAATGTTTCAAATTCTTCCGTATATTCCTCTGTATCTGTCCAATAAAATCGGTAGTCGAAGGAAACCTCAGCGTACGTTCCTTCACCTTGGCCGGTGGAAAAGATTTCTTCCCCGTCCGCTTCAATGGAAAACCGCATATTCGTCTCGTCCGGGCCGTAGGTTTCCTGGTAATCTTCCAGTATATACGCGGCTGCTTCTCCGGAGTCATCGTAATCCATGGCGTACTTATAATGGGTGTACACATCGTCTGCCGCGGAGGCTGCCTGGGACTGGAGCGTGTTCTCCCAGAGCGCATCCGTAAAGATTCTGCCTCCGTCCAGGTATACGTTTTCAGAGGCCATCACAAAAATCCCTACAGCTGACAGCACAGCAAAGGAAAAGCTGATGATGAAGAGAAACGCAGCCAGGATTTTAAGTCCAACGCTGTAACGAATTTTATACATAGTAAATCCTTTCTGGGAGGGACACGTCACTTTCCGGCGTCGCCTTCCATTTTATACCCCTGTCCCCACACCACCTTTAGATAGCGGGGGTCAGCGGGATTGATTTCAATTTTCTCCCGCAGGTGACGGATGTGTACAGCGACAGTGCCTTCCGAGCCTAGGGGCGTGTCTTTCCAGACCTTTTGATAGATGTCTCTGGGAGAGAAAACCTTACCGGGAGATTCCATAAAAAGTCGCAGGATTTCAAACTCAGTGGGGGTGAGGCTGACCTCTTCCCCGTCCACAGTAACACGCTTTTGCCGGTCGTCCAGCGTCACGGTGCCGACGGTACAGACATCCCGCATAGCTCCTCCGCCGCCCAGCTGCATGTAGCGGCGCAGATGGGAGCGCACTCTGGCCAGTACCTCCACCGGATTGAAGGGCTTGGTGATATAGTCGTCCGCACCGATGTTCAGCCCCAGCACCTTGTCGGTATCCTCACTTTTTGCGGTGAGCAGAATTACCGGCACGTTGCTTTCCTCCCGAATTTTTGCTGTGGCGGCAATTCCGTCCAGCTTCGGCATCATGATGTCCATGAGCACCAGATGGATTTCGTTTTCCCGCAGGATCTGCAGCGCCTGCATACCGTCATAAGCCTCAAATAAGGTATAGCCTTCCGGGGTGAGGTATATTTTCAATGCAGAGACAATATCCTTTTCGTCGTCGCAAATCAAAATGTTGTACATATCCGTACCTCCTGAATGTATTATGCCAGTTTCCTCTTTAAGAAGCAATCGGCAAAAATCTTAAAATTGTATTAAGGTTTGTTTGCGTCTATTGTATCACAAAATGGAGTGAATGGCTATAGAAAAAGCCCCCCTTGTGGGGAGGTGCTGCGTATCTCCGGGGAATTGTTTTATTATGACAATCCCCCAGTTTTTGCATACGCAAAAACAGCCCCCTTTATACAAGGGGGCCTTTTAATTTCAGCCTCCCCTGTGTAAGGGGAGGTGGCACAGCGTAGCTGTGGCGGAGGGGTTGTTCAAATACAATCCCCCTGTCAGCTCCGCTGACAATCCCGCGGAGTTGCTATGCAACTCCCCACAAGGGGGCCTTTTAATTTCAGCCTCCCCTGTGTAAGGGGAGGTGGCTTGCCGTAGGCAAGACGGAGG
>JAGZAC010000043.1 GCA_018370615.1 Clostridiales bacterium | reverse complement strand
TCAATAATTGTTCCCCGGTCAGCCTGATCTGCCACATACGTAATCTTTCCCAAACGCAGCTCCAGCGCAACCAATTCTGTAAGAGCTTCTTTTTCCGTCATGCCTGTAAAATCTGGCACTTCGATTTCCCCATCCTTAGGGCCTTCGCTTACATATACAATGAGCGTCTCATCTGCATTGATTTTCTCACCATAGGCTGGTGAGGTTCTTACAACCTGTCCGGAAGCATACACATCATCCTGTATATACTCCGCCTGATACTGTAAATCCGCCTGCCTCAATTTTTGCCTTGCTTCCCGATAATCCAGCCCCGCAAGCGCCGGAACATCGATTTCTTGCGTGCCGCGGCATACCGTTAGGGTAAGCTCACAGTACTGCTCTCCCGGTACAACCTTTCTGGAAGAATCCGCCTCCGGCTGCTGTTCTATGATCTGTCCGGGATCGTAACCTTCTGCATAGGTATATTCCACAGTCAAATCATAAATATCGGAGCTGGCAAACCATGCTTCCAGCTCACTGTTATAATAAGATCCCACAAAGTTGTCTACCGCAATAGTGGTACCGGTAGATTTCGAGGTGGCGTCTACCACCCGGTTCAATATATATGCGGAACTAATGATCAGCAAAATGAAAAAGGAAAGGGCCACTCCGGCAATCACCGGGAAAATAGGACCTCCGCTGAACAACAGAGCAAATCCGCTTTTTCCCTCTTCTCCGTCCCCATCCCGATGTTTGGGAATGCGAAAAATCACATTGGGATTTTCCTTTAGACGACGAATCTGGCGAAGCATATCCTCAGCGCTTTGATACCTGAGGGCAGGATCTTTTTCCATAGCAATACCGATGATCTGCTCCAGCCCTTTGGGAATATTGGAATTAAGCTCCGTAGGTAGCTTTGCAGTTTCGTTGATCTGCATCATTGCCACAGACACCGGACTGTCCGCTGTAAATGGCAGGACACCTGTGGCCATTTCATACATCATCACGCCCAGAGAATACAAATCGCTGCGCTGGTCGATCTCCTGACCGCTTGCTTGCTCCGGGCTAATATAATACACTGTTCCTATCGCCTTATCCGTAAGGGTGACCGTTTCCGCATTAGGAAGTTTTGCTATTCCAAAGTCTGTCACCTTTACAATCCCGTCTTTGAGCAGCATAATATTTTGGGGTTTGATATCCCGATGGACAATTCCCTTGCTGTGAGCATGGCGCAGAGCCGTGAGAATCTGCTCTGTATAACTGATAATTTCCCGCAGGGTAAGGGCTCCCCGTTTCGTCATGTAATTTTTGAGGGTAATTCCCTCTACATATTCCATGACAATATATTTTAGATCTTCACGAACACTTACGTCGTATATATTTACAATATTGGGATGGGACATCATAGATACGGCTTTGGATTCGTTGATAAAACGCCGTACAGCTTCCGTATCATTTGCAATCTCATCCTTGAGCATTTTAATTGCAACCGTCCGTTTTGTCAGCCCGTCATACGCCCGGTACACTACAGCCATACCGCCGACGCCAATGATTTTATCTATTTTATAACGGCCGTCTATGACAGCCCCAACAAACTTTTCATATGCTTCCATATCGGCCTCCGTTTCTCATTATTTCCCTAAAGCGGGAGCAAAGATATATGTCACATTGTCATAAGTACTACAGTAATATTATCTGCACCACCGGCGGCATTAGCCATTTCAATTAGCCGCTCCGCTACTTTTCCAAGAGATTGGCTGGCGTTAACTTCTCCGACACTTTGCATAACCTCTGCAATTTCTTCCGGTGTTACAAAATTTGTAAGACCGTCCGTACAGAGAAGCACAGTATATTGATTACCCGAAACCGCCTCATCACTTTCGGATATATCTGCAGTTTTCTCCTCTGAAAGATGTGTCACATAAATATCTGCTTCTACGGTATTATCCGTTCCCACTGCTCGGGTGATAATATTTCTGTTTACAGACTTCCTGGCTTCCGACTGGGTCATTTTTCCCATATCCACTAAGTACTGTACATAGGAGTGATCGTGGGTAATCTGCTCAGGCTGTCCGTTCGTAATCAAATACATTCTGCTGTCACCCACATTAATGGTAAAAAGCACATGACAAAAGGCCAGGGTAGCCACCAAAGTAGTCCCCATCCCCCGCAGATCCTCCTCGGCGCCGGAACGGGCAAAAACTGCAGCATTCGCAGCATCCATTGCTACAGTCAAAGCGTTTTTTATTGAACGCTCGTCTTCGTGGGTCAGCACTTCCCGAGGCTCGAAGGATTGGGCAAAATCACTTATGGACTCCAAAAAAACTCTGCATGCAAGACTGCTGGCAATACCGCCGCCGGCTGCGCCGCCCATGCCATCGCACACTACAGCCAGCTGCATTCCGTTACTGAAGCTGTCACACATAAAGCTGTCTTGGTTGACAGTCCTCTTTCTTCCAATGTCTGTACGACCGCAGCACAGCATACAAGGCCCTCCCTTCGGTGCTATCTGCTCTGCTTTTGCAATAAGCTATAAAGTTATTATACATGAAACGAACGTTCTTGTAAATGTTTTTTGCTGGTTTTTTGTTACTTTTCAGTAAATATTTCCCCTGAAAATTCCCCATTTTTTCCTTTGCTGCGTCGTTTTTTTGAAAAAGAGGCTGCAATCGCAGCCTCTTTTTTTATGAAACACTGTATAAGATTACTTTTCCGGTTCGATCAGCCCGTAGTCGCCATCCCTACGTTTGTAAACTACACAAACGTCTCCTGTATCCATATTATCAAATACAAAAAACGTATGCGCCAGCAAATTCATCTGCAGAATCGCTTCTTCCGGGGTCATCGGCTTAAACACAAACGATTTGCGCCTGATTTGAAATGCATCTTCTTCGGATTCTTCCATGGATGGGCTTTCCAATGCGTCATACTCCGGAATACGGATATTTTCCCGCATTCGTTTGGTAAGTCTGGTTTTATTTTTGCGGATCTGCCGCTCTATTGCGTCCATGCAGCAATCCAGCGCATTCATAAAAGTATCGCTTTCATCCTCGCTCCGGAACAAAAGGCCTCCATGTTGGATTGTTACCTCTACACGCTCATTTTCCCGTATACGGGAAAGCTTTACTGTGGCAGTGGTCTCCTCCGGAAAATATTTGTCAAACTTTGCAAGTTTTTTTTCGATGTGATCGGTCAACGCCTGATTGACAAACACTTTTCTTGCATTGATCGTAGTTTTCATGGATATCCCACCTTTTCGTGAATTTGCAGCAAGCGGGATGCCGGCGGGCACTCCGCCTATCTACAACTGCATTATACCACATTTTGCATGACATGTCTATAGTTTTTGTTTATTTTATATAAACGATTTTATAATTCATCAAAAATTATAGAAAAGTTGTACTAAGGCGTTTGCCATGTTGCTTTGCGGCAATCCCTGCCCATTTTAAAATGTCTGCCTCTATAAGTGGGCTTTCCTGGATGGGATTATTCCTGCAGCAAACAAAAAAGGCTGACCAAGGCCAGCCTTTCTATTTGACTATTTAACCAATTTTTGCTGCATTTACCTTGATACCAGGGCCCATTGTGGATGCTACAACGCAGCTTTTGATATACTGACCCTTTGCGGCAGCAGGTCTTGCTTTGATGACCGCGCCCATCAGTGTTTCAAAGTTCTCCTGAAGCTTTTGGGCGCCGAAAGAAGCTTTGCCGATGGGGCAGTGGATAATGTTGGTTTTGTCCAGACGGTACTCAATTTTACCGGCCTTTGCTTCTGTAACGGCTCTTGCTACGTCCGTAGTAACGGTACCGGCTTTGGGGTTCGGCATCAATCCCTTGGGACCGAGAACTTTACCCAGACGGCCGATGGTTCCCATCATGTCCGGTGTTGCAATAACCACGTCAAACTCGAACCAGTTTTCCTTCTGGATTTTTTCTACCAGGTCGGTATCTCCTACGTAATCAGCACCGGCATCCTGTGCGGCCTTTGCATTGTCACCTTTGGCAAAAACCAGAGTGCGGACAGTTTTACCAGTTCCATTGGGAAGTACAACCGCACCTCTGACCTGCTGGTCAGCGTGACGGGAGTCGACGCCCAAGCGAATATGCAATTCAATGGTCTCGTCAAACTTAGCTTTCGATGTTTCACATACCAGCTTGATAGCTTCGTCTGGATCGTATGCTTTTGCGCGGTCGATCATTGCTGCGCTTTCTTTATACTTTTTACCCTTAAACATTTCTAGCTACCTCCCTTATTCCTCTACTGTCACGCCCATGGAGCGTGCGGTGCCTGCGATCATACGCATTGCCGCCTCAATAGAACCTGCGTTCAGGTCGGGCATTTTGGTTTCGGCAATCTGTCTGATTTGTTCTTTGGTGATCGTTGCTACCTTGGTTTTGTTGGGAGTAGCAGAGGCTGTTTCAATACCGCAGGCCTTTTTGATCAAAACAGGTGCGGGAGGAGTCTTTGTGATAAAGGAGAAGGACCGGTCTGCATAGACGGTAATAACCACCGGGATAATCAAACCAATGTCATTTTTGGTTCTTTCATTGAATTCTTTTGTAAAGTTGGCGATTGCCACGCCGTACGCACCCAGCGCCGGGCCCACAGGGGGCTGCGGGGTTGCTTTGCCTGCAGGAAGCTGCAGCTTAATGTAGCCAATAATCTTTTTAGCCATAACTTATAACCTCCATGTGTGGTTTAGACGGAAGATTGTGAAATTTTCTTCCTCCCACAATATACGCCTTGTAGGCGTTATACCAAACTGCACCGAAAAGCACAGTCTGAAATGCACAGAAAATCCCTCCGGCTTACTGTGCGCTGCGCCGGATTTCGTTTACAGATGCTTTGATGGGCATGTCCCGTCCCACAGTGGAGACGACGACAGTCACCTCGCTGCCATCGGCAGAGATTTCAGAAAGCCGCCCACTGTACCCGGTAAAGATTCCCCCGATGATTTCCACCATATCGCCGATTTCAAAGGAAGCCTGCGCGGCAACATGCGCTTCTTCTCCCAGCAGGGATTCCACTTCCTCATCGGTAAGGGGGACAGGCTTGGATCCAGGACCCACAAAACCAGTTACGCCGCGAATGCCCCGCACGATGTGCCAGGTTTCATCGCACATAATCATCCTGACCAGAACATATGCCGGCAAAAGCTTGGATTCCGTCTGGGTTGCTTCGTCTCCCTCGCCTTCAGTGACGATTTCCATGGGAATGCGGACATCTGTAATCATATCCTGCATGCCTCTGTTTTCGACGATTTTCTCCAGATTTGCTTTTACCTTGTTTTCATAACCGGAATAGGTATGGGCTACATACCAGCGCATGCCGGCATTCATTTCATTAATATCGCTCATGCCGTTTGCCCCGTTAAATCAGAATACCTAAAACGTAGATAAACTTGGAGAAGATAAAATCTACGATTCCGATGGCTGCGGCAAAAACAAGCACCACCACAGCTACCATAAGGGTGTTGGACCGTACAGACTTAAAAGAAGCCCATACGATTTTTTTCATTTCCGCTTTTACGCTGCGAAACCAAGCGATGATGCGGGAGCCAAGCGAGGGCTTTTTACTTTTTGCCTTTTGGGCCTTCGCAGGTTTTTCAGATTTTGTTTCTTCCAAACCGGCTTCCTTTTTTTCGTTTTCAGCCATTGCTTTACTCCTTTACTTTGTTTCTTTGTGCAGAGTGTGCTTGCGGCAGAAACGGCAGTACTTGTTCATTTCAAGTCTGTCCGGATCGTTTTTCTTGTTCTTCTTGGTGTCATAGTTCCGCTGTTTGCACTCACTGCATGCGAGAGTGATTTTAACTCTCATGTTCGGCACCTCCTGTGAATTCGGGCATGCTGCCCGTGAATTTTGGCTCTTGCCAGTACCTCCCTCCCGGGGCTACCTGATTCTGTGCAAAAAACGCACAAAAAAAGAACCCTCCATCAGAGGTAAAGCCATTATAGCATTTTCCCCCATTTTTGTCAATAGATTTTTTCTTATTCTGCGGATTTTTCTATCACTAGTATTCTCGGCATTGTTGACTTTTTGCGCGTCTCCTTTTATAATAAAGCTGTATTGTCGTTAATTGGTGAAATAAAGTGTGAATAAAGGAAAGGTGCAAAATGTCTCGAGTATTGAAAAAGATGTTATGTGGTGTGCTGGCCGCTGTGCTGGTGCTTACGATGTACATAGTACCTGCAGCAAACGCTGTTTCCGTCGGCTTTGACGATATACTGCAGGCGGCGATGGATATTATTCAGCAAAACGAGGGAGCGTATGGTTCTGTCAATAAGGACGACAACGGCGCTCTCAGTGTCGGATGGATCCAGTGGCACGGAAACCGGGCACTTGGTCTACTGCAGACCATCGCGGCGGCAAATCCGACCCAGGCGCAGAATATTCTAGGCAGCGCCCTGTACAATGAAATTACTACCACCAGCTCCAGCGGATGGACAAGCAGAACGCTGACAGACGATGAAGCTTCCAGAATTTCTTCGCTGCTGGTGACAAGTGAAGGCAAAGCGGCCCAGGACGATCTGGCAGCAAACGATATTTCCGCATACATAACCCGCAGCATGGGATACGGAATTACAAGCCCCAGTGCACTGGTATATCTTGCAGATTTGGAGAATCAATGTGGCGCTGGCGGTGCCCGCAGGGTGATCAATGCGGCTGCGGATCTTGTCGGAGGAGACTACAGCGCTATTACCCTAGATGTAGCGCATCGTGCTGCACTAGACGATTCAGTTGCCGGAAGGTATGAAGTTAGACGCAATAAGGTGTATAATTATGCGATATTGTTGAACTGGGATACAGCTTCTCTCACGGAGGGCCGCGAGATATGGAGAGTCAACGATGGCACTACGCTGAATGTGCGCTCCGGTCCTGGCACGGCTTATCCGGTTCAGGCGTCGCTTTCCGGCGGCTCTGCAGTGCTGATTACATCAAAAGTCATGGTGAACGGCGCAACATGGGGAGAGAGCAGCATCGGATGGCTGCATCTGGGCTATTGTTCCTATGTGAGCGGCAGTATTCCCTCACGGCTGCATTTCGATCCCGCTGGCGGCAGCTTCTCCTCCGGAGCAGCAGCTACCGCAACCTATACAAACTATAACGCGGGACGCCCGTCAGATGCACTGTCAATCTTTACTTCCGCCCAGGGCTCCAGTACAGGTACCAACAGTTACGGATGCGAGGCCGCTGTAGATGCCTCCGGCAGAGTAATTGCCTTTGCGGACTATGGCAATGGAAATATGTCTATTCCCGAGAACGGTTTTGTTGTATCCGGCATCGGTGCCATGTTTTCATGGGTTTATTCCATAAATGTGGGAGACTATGTTTCCCTGGACCCTGTCAATCAAACTGTCAGTGTATACCACACCTACGAAGCTTATTTATCCTCTGGCAAAGGAGTGACGGCAGGGCAAGCAGTCGGCACGCTTCCCACTCCTGTGCGAGAGGGATATGTGTTTGAGGGATGGTACACTGCATCAGACGGAGGCACCCTGGTGACGGCAGATACAATCTATACGGAAAATGTTTGTACTACTTTGTACGCCCACTGGAGAGAACTGCAAAGCTGGCTTGTCTCCTATGATATCGGCGGCGGAACAATAGACGGCGCATTCTGGCAGGCAATCGATGGAATAGACGCCGGCCGGGGACAGGATCAATTGGTCATATTCACCGAGGGAAACACTACCGGGACAAATGTTTACGGCTCTGAGGCCGTCGTAGAGGCGGACGGTCGCGTCAGTGCTGTTACGTCTTATGGTGTTGGAAACAGCACAATACCCGAAGGGGGATTTGTTTTGTCAGGACACAACGAGATGTCCTTCTGGCTTATACAAAATGTGCAGGTGGGAGATTATGTTGCCTATGATGCTGAGAAGATCGTCATATGCGACTCCGGAGAGACATATGCTGTTCTTGGAAAGCAGATACAGGAAGGGGATGCGATAGGCGCTCTGCCTGCTGCCGCAAGAGAGCATTATACATTTGCTGGCTGGTATTTACCTGACGGAACAAAAGCTGCGGAAAATACTGTAATGCCGGTAGGCGGGTTGACGCTGACTGCCGGCTGGGAGAGAATTACGGCAGCGATCACCTTGGATCCGGGAGAAGGGTCCCTGGAGAGAAATGCAAAGGCTGAGAGGAAAGCCAGCGGTATGGATGTGGGCCGTGGGGAAAATTCCCTGGTCGTTTACACACCTGCATACGGTGCCACTACCAACACAAATTCATACGGGATCGAGTTTGTGCTGGATATGAACGGAAAGGTGATAGCGGCACCCGGATACGGAGTTGGGAATACTAGTATCCCGGTGGGATGTATGGTTTTGTCCGGACACGGCGACGGAGCCTGGTGGTTGCAGGAAAATGTGCAACTCGGCGATTATGTGACGGTTGGAGCTTCGCTGCTGGTGACGGTATATTCCCCTGAGGAGTGGGCGAAAACCGATACAGTACAGGCATATCACGGAGAACCAATTGGAACACTGCCGGTGCCTGTGCTTGCAGATGTGGAATTTGTCGGCTGGTATACGGCAGAGGGCATTGAGATCACAGCTGAAACCATTTCAGATTTTACTGGAAACGTGACCTTATATGCCCGGTATACGGAACCATACAACCGGCTGTCCTTCAGCGTCGGAGCGGGAACAGGAGGACCTGAAGAGGTTAAATTCAGAGAGGGAGAGACGGTATATATCCCGGATGCAGTGCCTGATGGCGGGTGTTATCCCTTCCTTGGATGGGCCGTAGAGGCTGGCGGAGAGATTGTTTATCAGCCGGGAGATGTTTATACCGGCGGCAGTGCAGTGCTGTATGCGGTGTATGAGACGGAGCACGGATATACTCAGTCCTGCAGCGCTGTGTATACTGGACTGGACGAAAACGGAGACTGCCTGTATACGTACACCTGTGAAATATGTGGGTATACGGGGACCTTTGTGCTTGATGCAGAGGACGCGCTCACGGAAATGAGCATTTATGAGACGGTCAACGCTGACTTTTTGACGGTATATGTTTCCTTTAATAGGGTTGCCGCCCTTTCGGAATATACTTATATTTTGCAGTATGATCCCGCTCTTCTAGCGTTCCACAGCTCTAGCTCCAATGCCAGCGGCGTGCAGGTGGAAACCAGTGTGATGGACGGTGTAGGGTATGTCCGCATACAGCTGCCCCAGTCCATCGATACGAGAACATATGTTAAGCTGTTCTTCTCCGGTGTGTCGGCGCAGGAACCCAGGGAGCAGTATATCACGTCGGTGCAGCAATCTGGGACGCTGTCGGACGGCTTGCCGGGGGCGTTTCAAATTCGCAGCCAAACGACTGTGGTCGGTGCGTCCGTTTTGGGAGATGTGAACGGAGACGGTATGCTGAATTTGGAAGATTATGTGGTTCTAGTTCGCACCGCTGCCGGAAATATGACCGCACCCTATGCGGATATAGACGGTGATGGAATATTGACGATGCTGGATGTAACGTATCATCGGTTTATTTTGGTAGATAAAATTTCAGCCGTGTATCAAATCCCCTGATGTTTCAATATACCTTGGAGGGTATGTAAATATGACGGATTATTCCATAACACTTCCATCTTATACAGTGGGAGCAAATGCGTTTGATAAAATTCCGAGTATTTGTAAAAGGGCGGGGCGGCGTGCCGTGATCATCGGCGGCCGTCGTGCCCTTGCCGCTGCGGAGCAGAGCATCCGCGATGCAATGGGGCAGGAGGTTTCTGCCCCGCCCGCTCTTTTCTATGGGGGAGAGGCGTCGGAAGAAAATATTGCCGCACTGGCGGCATGCGAAGAGGTACTTCAGGCAGATATGATTTTTGCTGTGGGCGGAGGCAAAGCCCTGGATACCTGCAAGGCACTGGCCCAGCAAACAGATAAGCCTGTTTTCACTTTTCCCACCATTGCATCTACCTGCGCGGCGACCACGGCGGTATCTATTTTGTATCACGCGGACGGGTCCTTTTCCCATCCGTATTTTTTAGAGGGATCGCCGGCGCATGCATTTGTCAATACTCAGATCCTCGCCGCGGCGCCGGATCGGTACATGTGGGCTGGCATGGGGGACACCTATGCAAAGTTTTATGAAAGCTCTATTTCTTCCAGGGGCGAAACTTTGCCGCATT
>JAGZAC010000042.1 GCA_018370615.1 Clostridiales bacterium | reverse complement strand
CAATATAAGTGTATCATATTTTTATGAATACATCAATAAAATTTTTATAATTCCTGCAATTTATTACAATATATAAATAAACCAATTCTCTGTATTTTTCGGAAAAAGTATGCTATACTAGAATATATTTTTACAGTGAGGCATTTCTATGGCAAATATGCTGAAATCCATCTTTCGGGATCCTCCCATACTGCAAACAAACCGACTGCTGCTGCGCCGTATGGAGCGCCGTGACAGCAGCGATATGTTTGCATATGCAAAGGATCCCTCTGTCACCCGTTATCTAACCTGGGAGCCCCATCCTGACGAGGCTTATACCCGCAGATATCTCACGTTTATTTCCAGCAGATACAGGGCAGGAGAATTCTATGACTGGGCGCTGATTTTGAAATCGGAAAACAAAATGATCGGAACCTGCGGGTTTACCCGTATCGACTGTAAGAATCGGTGCGGCGAAGCCGGATATGTACTCAACAAAAACTACTGGGGGCAGGGACTCGCCGCAGAAGCGCTCACCGAGATTATCCGCTTTGCCTTTGAGGTATTGAAGTTGGAACGTCTGGAATCCCGTTACATGGAAGAAAACACCGCCTCCAGAAGGGTAATGGAAAAGGCCGGTATGACTTTTGAAGGATTTTTGGCCAGTCCCTTAACAGTAAAAGGCCGAGAGGTTTCTGTGGGGGTCTGTGTTATAACGAGGGCCGAATATCAAAAAAGACAGAGTCTAACAGGTGCTCCACTGCACTGCATTTAATCCAACAAAGAAGCAAACCAAAACAGGCATGGCTACAGCCATGCCTGTTTTTTATAGCATACAACACTTATTCTTCACTATCTGAGTGGTCACTTGTGTCATCTGTATCAGATATATCAGACGGATCACTAGCGTCAGATGCGCCGCCTGCATCAGATATATCGTTTGCGTCAGATACGTCTGTTCCGTCTTTGGGGCCGTCTTTTTTGCGTGCATTGTAAAGCACAATTACAATAATAACCGCAGCTACCACCAACAGAATTATGCCGGCAATCAAAATAATTGTATGTGTCCTGGTATTCTGTTGGATTTCTTCCTCATTAATTTCCGTAGAAGCAGCCTCTGTCGTTTCCGGTATGGGCTCTGTCACAATTTCCGTGACAACATTTCCGTCCTCATCGTAAACGGTTTCTCCCGCTTCGTTGGTGACTGCCTGGGTTACAACCTGCGTAACAGGAGCACCATCCTCGTCACGAACCACATAACCCTCTTCATCCGTAACATATTCTGTTTCCGGGCGTCCGGTCACTTCTTCGGTTGTTTCTTCGTTGCCGTCCGGATTGGTAGTGACAGGCTCCGTTGCAGGGGCAGTTGCCGCGGAATCCGTCACCCGAATCTGCGACGGGCTTCCGGCATCAATGGTTAGATCCATTGCCTCACCGTCAGGACCCACCTTGATAAACCATCCGTCTCCACCGTTTCTTAAATCCAACGAAACACTATGGGCGCCATTGGGAGCCGTCTCTAGGATCTTAAAACGCAGAGTTAAAAGCAGTCCGGTTTCTGTTGTCTCATCTTTTTCATCTTGATACTGTGCATAAAACCAGTAATTTCCATTGGGAGAGATTACACTTTTGGTAAAGGCAGAATCGCTGAATACATCTCCGTTTTCTACGTCGCCTAACTGGAAGTACGCAGGATTATATGATACGTTAAAGGCAGCTGCCCAGAGCCCTGGGTTCTCGTCCATATATACATGTACCTCAACAATATCACCGGGCTTGCCCTCTGCGCCTTCTATGGAAAGGGTCACTCTATCGTCTGCCGCAAAGGCGCTTACGGCGAGCATAGACAGCAACAGCGCCGCCGCCATAATGGATGTAACAATTTTTTTCACGTGATAACCATACCTTTCTTTGAAGTTGTGGTGTTTTTCAGTTTATCTGAATACTGTAATTGGGAGCTTCTTTTGTAATATTAATATCATGGGGATGGCTTTCCCGCAATCCCGCGCTGGAAATCTTGACAAAATATCCCTCCGCCTTCAGGGTTTCAATATCGGGAGCGCCGCAGTATCCCATACCGGAACGCAGCCCACCCATAAGCTGAAATATCGTATCAGACAGCGGCCCCTTGTAAGGCACCCGTCCTTCTACCCCTTCCGGAACAAGCTTCTTTGCATTTTCCTGGAAATACCTGTCGCGGCTTCCCTGCTCCATCGCCGCAATAGAACCCATACCGCGGTAAACCTTAAACTGCCGGCCCTGATAAATTTCAGAAGCTCCTG
This sequence comes from Clostridiales bacterium, assembly GCA_018370615.1. GTDB lineage: Bacteria > Bacillota > Clostridia > Oscillospirales > CAG-272 > Avispirillum. The sequence continues at coordinate 7,893 of JAGZAC010000042.1, read as the reverse complement.
GGCTTTCTTCACAGCCTGCAAACAAAGAACCGATCATCACTACATTTGCACCAGCTGCAATTGCCTTGGGCAGATCCCCAGAATATTTTACACCGCCATCCGCAATAATCGGAATGTCCGCCTCACAGGCAACAGAATATGCATTCATAATTGCCGTCAGCTGGGGCACACCAATGCCTGCCACCACTCTTGTAGTGCAAATGGAACCGGGGCCAATTCCCACCTTGATCGCATCTGCACCGGCGGAAATCAAATCCTTTGCCGCCTCTGCAGTGGCAATATTGCCGGCAATCACCTGCGCCTCTGGGAACGCGTCCTTCAGCTTGCCCACACACTGAATAATATTTTTGGAATGTCCGTGGGCACTGTCCAGCACCAGATAATCCGCACCGGCCTGCAGCAGCGCGCCCGCCCGATCCAAAATATCTGCCGTGACACCAACAGCCGCTCCGCAGATAAGACGCCCCGCACTGTCCTTCGCAGAATTGGGATAACGGGAGGCCTTTTCAATATCCTTGATGGTAATAAGCCCTTTAAGGTGAAAGTTTTCATCTACAATAGGCAGTTTTTCCACCTTCGCCTTGCACAGAATTGCCTTTGCTTCTTCTAGGGTTGTCCCCTCTTTGGTAGTAAGGAGATTTTCCTTGGTCATAACCTCGCTGATAGGAATATCAAAAGAAGGCAGAAACCGAAGATCCCGGTTGGTGATAATCCCCACCAGCTTGCCATCGCCATCACAAATCGGCACGCCGGAGATTTTATATTTGCCCATAAGCTCGTCCGCTTCATAAACATAGTTGTCCGGATGGAGGAAAAACGGATTGGTAATAACGCCGTTTTCGCTTCTCTTCACACGTTCCACCTGATCGGCCTGTTCTTCGATAGACATATTTTTATGAATAGTTCCGGCGCCGCCTTCCCTTGCCATTGCAATGGCGAGCTCACTTTCCGTAACAGTATCCATCGCCGCACTGAGCAGCGGTATATTCAGCGTTATTTTTTTCGTCAGCTTTGTCTTCAAATTGATCTCTGATGGCAGCACATCGCTTTTGCGCGGAACCAAAAGCACGTCATCAAAGGTCAGTCCCTCATATGCAACCTTGTCTTTCAATTTTACCATACGCCGTCTCCCTTTTAATAATTATATGTATTATATATCAACACCCCCCAAAATGTCAAGAGATGGGGGAAGACGACAATGATTTTTTTATGAAAAACATGGATTTTTGTCTTGTTTTTGCGGCAAGAAGCGTATATAATGAAATGAATCATTTTCATGTATCTGGAGGAACTCCTATGGCACTGCCAATAGCAATTCAACTGTTCGGCGTCAGAGATTTTATGGAAAAAGACGCAAAAGAAACCCTGCGGCAAATCGCCGCAATGGGATATGACGGCATAGAGCCCTGCGGGGGAACATATGGAATGGATCCGCAGGCATTCCGCGCCCTGTGCGATGAACTGGGACTGAATATCATCAGCGCACACGTTTCCTACCACACACTTACAACGGATTTGGAAAATCAGCTTTCGCTCTATCAAACCCTTGGAACCAAATACATCGCCTACCCCTATATGGTGGAAGGACAGCTTCCGGGAGACCCAGAGTACGATACAGTGCTGGAAAATATGCGTCGTATCGGCAAAGCTGCTGGAGAGCGGGGAATTCAAATGCTGTACCACAACCACGATTTTGAATTTCAAAAAATCAATGGACAGTATAAGCTGGAATACCAGTTCGACCGCCTAACGCCTAAGGAGCTTCAGGCGGAGCTTGACACCTGCTGGGTGGCCGTATCCGGAGAAGATCCCGCAGCCTATATCCGCAAATTTACAGGACGCTGCCCCTGTGTACATTTGAAAGATTATTATATGGGCAAAGAAAAGCCGGAACATTTATATGAACTGATCGGCAAGCCGGAGACAGAAGCAAAGGAGGGACAGTCCAAGATGGAATTTCGACCTGCTGGCCAGGGGATGCTCCATGTTCCTTCTATTTTAGAAGCTGCAAAGGACGCCGGTGCAAAATGGATTATTATCGAACAGGACGCACCTTCTCTGGGCATGGACCAGATGGAATGCGCTCGGGCAAGCATTGAATATTTGAAATCACTCAACTGGTAAGTGAATGCCGTATGGCTGTAAAACAGCCATACGGCATATTTGGAAAAGAGGCCTTCTATGAAAAAGTTTTTTGTATGGATACTGCTGCTATTGACACTTACAGGCTGCCGCAGCACTGACCCTGCCGATACTCCCGCGACACAAGATGCCCAAGAGGAAGAAACCACGGCAGCAGCAACCACCGCCCCTGAAACCACGGCACCGGAACCTGCAAGCGTGACCATCTCCATGGTGGGAGACGTGCTGCTCCACGAAACGGTAACTGACAGCGGCCGCATGGCAGACGGAAACTACAAATACGATCACCTGTTTCAAAATGTACGAGAGGAAATCGAAGCGGCAGACATCGCCATTGTCAATCAGGAAGTTATTTTAGGCGGACAGGAGTTGGGGCTTTCTGGATATCCAAATTTCAACGGTGCTTTTGAAGTGGGGGATGCCATTGCCGCTGCCGGCTTTGACGTAGTGCTCCACGCCACCAATCATGCGTTGGATAAAAAGGAGGCCGGGCTGAAAAACTGCCTGGAATTCTGGCGGACAAGCCATCCTGCGATGGCAGTCCTCGGCATATACGACAATGCAGAGGACAGGGATACTGTTTATGTCCGGGAAGTGAACGGGATACGGATTGCCATTTTGAACTATACCTACGGCACCAATGGAATGACCCTGCCAGACGGGTCAGTTTACAGCGTAAATATGCTGGAGGAATCTCAGGTACGAGCAGATATTGCCAAAGCTAAAGCACAGGCAGATTTTATCATTGTCGCCCCGCACTGGGGAACGGAATATAGGCTGGAACCAGATGCTTCCCAGAAAAACTGGACACAGATTTTCTACGAGTGCGGTGTGGATCTGGTAATCGGCACGCATCCCCATGTGATCGAGCCGGTAGAAATGATCACTGGTGAAGAGGGAGATATGCTGGTATATTATTCTCTGGGCAATTTTATCAACGCCACTGCCGAAACTGGCAGCGGCATTGCAAATCGAGTAGTAGGTGCTATGGCGCAGGTTACTGTTGCAATGGATGCGCAAGGGACGGCTTACGTCTCTGACTATGGTGTGCTGCCTCTGGTCACCCATGTGCGCACCGGCCCGGGACAGATTACCACCTATAAGCTATCCGACTATACGCAGGCGCTGGCGGAAGAAAACGAAATCTGCGAAAGCGACCCCAGCTTTTCCTTAGAATATTGCCAGAACCTGTGTCGGCAGGTATTCGGCGATCTTTACTCCTGATGCGCATGCTTTAGCACAGCGGAAATTCCATCACACACCTCTGAAGCAAGGGGAGAATATTCTCCGTAGGCAGTTTCCGCCGCTTCCCCGGCTCTTCCGTGAACATAGACGCCAATAGACGCCGCCCCCAGGGGAGACAGACCGCTGCACAGCATACCGGCAATCACCCCGCACAGTACGTCGCCGCTGCCGCCTTTGGAAAGCGCGGGGCTGCCGCTCATGTTGATAAACTGCATATTTCCGTCTGTAATTACTGTACGGGCAAATTTTAGTACACAGATGACTCCGTTTTCCCGGGCGTACTGTGCAGCAAAGCTTTGGGGATCCACCGCAAGAGCTTCTATGCTCTGGCCTGTCATTCTGGAAAACTCCCCAGGGTGAGGCGTCACAATCACCGGTACATCGCTGGGATACGTGAGGGAATCCGCCGCACACACGTTCAGCGCGTCCGCATCGCAAATCAGCGGTACCCGCACCCTTCGAAACGTCTCCCGTACCAGAATTCTGGCCGCATTGTTTTGCCCCAGCCCCGGACCGATGACCACAAAGCTGGCACGCTTCAGGGCAGCCGCCAGCAGGGATACGTCAGGTATATCTCCAGTATAAGGCGTTACAATTGCTTCCGGCAGCAAAATCTGCAGCGGCTGTCTGTTTTCCTCACAGGTGAAAATCTCCACAAGTCCCGCGCCGCTTCTGTATGCAGCCTTTGCGCACAAAAATGCCGCACCGCACATACCGCGGGAGCCGCCGATGACCAATACCCGTCCGAAGGAGCCCTTGTTGGCATCTCTTCTCCGCCGAGGAATCAATGAAAGCTCTCGCTCTTCTATCACATACGGGGGTACTTCGTCCTCTTGCGCCGTATCAAACAAATCTGTGCCGATTCCAATATCTGCACAAATGACTTTGCCGCTGCAGCGTACACCCCGTCCCAATATGTGACCCTTTTTATACGCTGCCATAGTTACCGTAACATCGGCGCGCACCGCCGCGCCTGGAGCCTCTCCCGTATCGGCGTATACTCCGGAAGGAATATCCACAGAAACTACCTTTGCCCCGGAACGGTTGATTTTCTGAATTACTTCGCCATACAGTCCTTCCGGCGCCCGGGACAGTCCGATACCAAACAGGGCATCCACAATCAACCCATAAGCATCCCACACCGGCTCTGTCGTAAAAGGCACCCCGGCCTGCCGGGCCTCTGTATATGCCCGACTTGTCTCAGGTGTACAACGGTCTGCATCCCCCACAAAATACACCCAGGTGTCCACCCCGTCCAAGTGAAGCAGGCGCGCTGCAATCAGACCATCTCCCCCATTGTTGCCGCTGCCGCAAACTACCAAAACCTGCTTTTTATTCCACCCAAGGCGGCAGATTTCTTCTGTCACCGCACGGGCTGCTCGCTCCATCAAAGCATAAGACGGTGTTCCGGCGTCAATTTGTGCCGCATCACAGGCTTTCATCTGTGGGCCGGTCAGGATCCGTTTCATAGGGTCTCCTCCCTGTTTTATATATTCTGTCGTCATTTTACAAAATAGAAATAAAAAAATCAAGTACTGCCTTGCGGCAGCGTTTTTTCTATGATACAATAAATCAAATGATTTTTGAAAGGTATCAATAAACATGACACTCAGACAAAAAATCGAATCCATTTTATCTCAAATCCGGGAATTGGAGGAACATCCTTCTCCCGACAGAAAGCTTCCCCAAAACACCTACTACCTGGGAGAGAGGGATATTGTATGCTATCCCAGAGAAAACGGAGAATCCCGCTATCCTTATGATGCCGACGGCCTTGTTGTATGGGCCCGTTCTTCCGGATACATAGAGGCATGCGAATCCACCTTCAATATTTTTCAAACCGTTCATTTTTCGGAAGATCCATCTGTAAACTTCTTTGCCGGCATTCCTATGGACAGCGGCGAGTTTTATCCCCTTTCCCTGCTGGGTTCCAGCAGACAGCTGTTCGAGCCTCTTGCAGTGGATCGCTATGTGGTGTATTCCCCTCGCTGCGCATATTACATCACAGACACCGAACAAGTCACCTTTGCCGTCCGGCTTCATACGGACAAGGCAAAGCACATTCATTTTGCCGTCACCGCCATCAATAAGACAAAGGAAACTGTACCCTTTTATCTGGCCTCCTATCACTACGCCATCCTAAAATTTGAAGAAACGGAAGCATTTTGGGATCGCATGAACAAATTCGGTTTCCGCCTTTCGGAAAACTCCAGTCTGCTGCGCACCGGAGATCACTGCCTCCTGATCAACACCCGTTCCGACGGCGGCACAGTGACAGATGCATACTATACAGTAGCTAAATCAGACTTTTTGGGGTATAAAGGAAGAGGCATGACCAATGCCGCATCGCTGCGCACCGGCGTCTTCCAAAAGCAGGCAAAGGCAGCCACCACAACAGAAATCCCTGCAGCCTGCGACATGATCCACATGGAGCTGGCAGGAGGCGAAATGGTGCGCCGGGAATACGATCTCTCCTACTATCACAATATCGCTGAAGCAAAATCCCATGCAGGAGATCCTATAGATACAGCGGAAATAGACGCCGCCCTGCTGGCATGGGAGGAGGAAGAATGCCGGGATCTGGACAGCATGAAAATTACCTTTGCAGACTGGAGGGGAAACACCGATCTCCACCCTGCAGTCCTGAATCGCTTTATGCGTAACGTACAAAAGCAGACCAGTTTTTGCGCCCTAGGCAAGAACTACGCAGGTCCTCATATCGGCATTCGCGACGTATTCCAGCAGCTGGAAGGCTCTCTTATCTGGCAGCCAGCCCTCAGCCGGGAAAAGATTGTAGTGGCACTCAATTATATTCTGGAAGACGGCCGTCCGCCTCGCCAGTTTTCTGTACCTGCCACGCCGGATACGCTGCCGGACATGGACATGCGGGAATATATCGACCAGGGAGTGTGGATTATCTCCACAATTTACACATACCTCTCCTATACAGACGATTATTCCATTTTGGATGAGGTATGCTCCTACTATGTGGCCCATCCGGAGCACAATTATGTAATGCAAAAAAGCGATATTCAGGACACAGTGTTGGAGCATCTAATCCGGATTATGGATTACCTTGCTAGAAATTTGGACCGGGAATACGGTACAAACTGTCTGCGCGCCCTGTACGGCGACTGGAATGACGCGTTGGACGGTCTAGGAAAAACAAAAGACCCTGGCAAAAAATACGGCTCCGGCGTTACCGTAATGGCGACACTTCAGTTTTATCAAAACCTTAGAGAAATGAGCGTAATTCTTACCAAAATTGGGAAGTACCCAGAAAAAATTGATGAGTATGCCGCCTACAGCCGGGGAATAGAAGAAGGACTCGCAAAGTATGGTATAGATGTCAACGATGCAGGTCAGCGCCGGATCATTCATGGATGGGGAGATAAAATATCCTATAAGCTGGGCTCCTGGAAGGACGCCGATGGGAAAGCGCGCAGAAGCATTACCTCCAACTCCTTCTGGGCCATCACCGGTATGATTGAAAAGGATCCGTCTCTGAAGGAAGTGATCATGGATACGCTGGATGCCGTGGACTCCAAATACGGGCTGAAAACCTTTGACGTTCCCTTCCCCTACGCGATGCCGGAAGCCGGCCGCATATCCTATATCACCCCCGGCACCTATGAAAACTCCTGCGCCTATGTCCATGCAAGCATGTTCGGTATTATGGCACTGTTCTGCCTGGGCGAATCGGAAAAAGCGTGGAGGCAGATGGAAAAATCCATGGTAATCACCCACGACAATTGTACCATGACCACCTTTGCCATGCCCAACTCCTACTGCGAAAACCCCGACTTTGAAATTGACGGTGGCTCCATGGGCGACTGGTACACCGGCAGCGGTGCGGTGCTTGTAAAGGAAATGATCAAGTTTGGATTTGGAATTGCTCCAAACCTGGATGGACTTATCATTCAAACGCCCGCCAGCATGCCCTGCAGCAGTGCAAAAATCGAAATTATTGTCAAGGGACATCCCATCGTTCTTTCCTATCAAAATACAGGTGCAGGTACCCGTACATTTACTATCAATGGAAAAACAATGGAAGGCACGTTGGATCCTCTGATGCAGATTCCAAAGCTTTTTATTCCCACAGAACAGATGACAGATCATATGCTGATCGAGGTAATTGATTAAAAAGTTGCCTTCCAACAAGAAGAGCCCCCTTTGCACAAGGGGGCTTTTTTGCCTCCCCTGTGTAAGGGAAGGTAGGTTTTGCATAGCAAAACCCGGAGGGGTTGTGATAAGGGACAATCCCCCTGTCAGCTACGCTGACAATCCCGCGGAGTTGCTTTGCAACTCCCCACAAGGGGGATGTTTTAAATTTTAGCCACCCCACAAGGGGCCTTTTACCTTTTCAGCCTCCCCTGTGTAAGGGGAGGTGGGTTTTGCATAGCAAAACCCGGTGGGGTTGTCCTATAAAAACGACAGGGCACTGGCCCTGTCATTCTTGTTCCGCTATTTTCCGTGCCTCCTCTTGCGCCATCGCGTCGCAGCGCT
>JAGZAC010000041.1 GCA_018370615.1 Clostridiales bacterium | reverse complement strand
GAGCAGGTGAAACTGCCCGATCCACAGCGTATATATTCCTCATACCCGCACCAGCTCTCAGGCGGACAAAAACAGCGTGTGGTCATCGCCATGGCCGTGGCCTGCAAACCCGATGTGATAATCGCCGACGAACCGACCACCGCTCTTGACGTAACCGTGCAGAAAGAAATAGTGAACCTTTTTTCCGAGATAAGCCGCACGAGCGAAATGTCCATCATCTTCATAACGCACGATCTGGCGCTTATTTCCGAGATAGCGGACGACGTTTTGGTCATGTACGACGGACATGTGGAAGAATACGGCACAAAAGACGAGATATTCTCCAACCCGAAGTCGCCTTACACCAAAGGACTTCTGGCATGCCGGCCCCGTTTGGGGCAGAAAACTCTGCGGCTTCCTGTCGTCGCCGACTTTTTATCCGGAGGATTCGTCCCCCAAAGGCAGTTGTCAGAAGACGAAGTAAGGCAGCGCGATGCGGAGATAGAGCTCCGCGAACCTCTTTTGCGGCTTTGCGGCGTCTCCAAGTGGTTCCGGGTGAATGGGCGCGAAGAAAAGATGAAAGCCGTCCGCGATGTCAACCTCAATATATATAAAGGTGAAACCCTCGGTTTGGTAGGCGAGAGCGGCTGCGGCAAAAGCACCCTTTCCCGCGCCGTGCTTATGCTCGATCCTCCGAGTGAAGGAGAGGTTTTCTACAAAGGCCGTGATATAACCAAACTGTCTGCATCGGAGCTTACCGCTTTAAGGCGCGATATACAGATAATATTCCAGGACCCGTTCGCTTCGCTCAATCCCATGCTCAGCGTAGGGGAGGCCCTTATGGAGCCGATGCGTGTCCACGGTATCCTCGACAACGACCGCCAGCGAAGGGAGCACATACAGGGGCTTCTGGAAAGGGTAGGACTGTCCAAAGACGTGTTCAACCGTTACCCGCACCAGTTTTCCGGCGGTCAACGGCAACGTATAGGCATAGCGCGCGCCCTTGTGCTCAAGCCTTCGTTTATAATATGCGACGAATCTGTTTCCGCCCTTGACGTCTCCGTGCAGGCACAGGTGCTGAATCTTCTGAACGACCTTAAGGAAGATTACGGTTTCACATACCTGTTCATTTCCCACGACCTTAGCGTCGTACAGTACATGTCGGACCATCTGGCCGTAATGCAGGAAGGGCGTATCGTCGAATACGGTCGTACCGACACCGTGTACCGTCATCCGCAATCGTCGTACACACAACGGCTTATGGACGCCATACCGCGTGTTACGGTAAAATAGCCGAAATTTTGCCTTAAAAAAGTTGCCAGAGCTGTCAATCCCTTTGAAGAAACTGCAGAATTTGTACCTGCCGGCAGGGCGGTGCGCATGCAGAAGGCCGCTTCCCCAAGAAATGCGGAAGTTCGGCGAACGGTCTACAACAGACAGCAGCACACCCAGGCCTTTGCCACGGGGACACCATTTGCCTCCGGTGCCTATGCCTCTGCTTACGCGCGGGCTGCTTCCATCCGCGCAAGAGCCGCTGCGGTACAGAGCAGGCCCCATGCGTCTGCAAAGAAGGCTGTGCGTTCCAAAGGCGGACTGCGTCAATTGATTCGCGGCGGCCGAGCAGACGAGGTGCGGGTGAAAAGCTCACCGATTCCCAAAGGATTGGTCATTGCAATTGTGCTTTTTACAGCCATTGTAATGATGATCGTTTTTAGCTTTGCCCAAATCAACGAATTTAAACGGGAGATCTCCGACCTGGAGGCTGAGCGCACAGAGTTAAACGGTGAAATTGATCAGCTGGCGATTGAGCTGGATTTGAAAAACGACGTGCGTGTGATTGAACAGACCGCCAGAGAAGATATCGGCATGGTACGCCGCAATCAGGTAGAATCCAAGTATATCAACATTGCGCAGGGAGACCGGGTGGAAGTGATCGACGACACAGAGGAGAATGCGGAGGATTTCGGAATTTTTACCACACTTTTGTCTTCTGTTGGAAGCGGTTGGGATAAACTTTTAGAATATATTGACTGACATATCGTTTCCAAAAAGGTGTGCATTGCACACCTTTTTGGATTGTATGGAATACATAAATTGCGGCACCGGCACATAGAATCAAACGAACAAGTTGCAGTGTCGGGGAAAGGAAGCTTGCTGTATGGGAGAAAAGAGAAAAAGAATTACCAGGCGCACGACCTCCCGCGCCACAGCCCTGACCATCGCATTCAGTGCCATTGCAATTTTGGTGGGGATCCGTCTGGCATATCTGCAGGTTTACAGCTATGATTACTATAAAGAGCAGGTAATGAATGAGATCACCATGGAGACAGAGGTCAATCCGGAACGGGGCACCATCTATGATACCAACGGAAATATTCTGGCGACCAATTCCACGGTCTACCTTTGTTTTATTTCTCCTCAGGATATTATTGACGCCATGGCAGAGGGGGATGAAGACGGGGAAGAGGTGCTATACACCTGGACGGGGGCTGGTACGGATTACGCTAATATAAAAATGGATGAGCTGATTTCCCGCTTCTTTGCCGACACCTTGGGGTGTGACTATGATGAGGTACTGGAAAAGACCGGCAAGGAGAATCGACGGTATGAGGTGATCGCCAACGAACTCAGCGAGGAAGATGCCCAAAAGGTGCGGGAATTTATCGAGGAATATGATTTGACCAACCAGATTTATCTGCGCGCGGGGGCCATTCGGTATTATCCCTATGGAGATCTTGCCGCCCACACCCTTGGATTTACCAACAGCGATGGTATCGGTATATATGGACTGGAAGCCTACTACAATAACCTTTTGGAGGGGACCAGCGGCCGATATGTAACTGCGCAGGATGCCCTCAATAACGACATGGGCTTTGAATATGAAACCTATGTTGCAGAAGAAGACGGATATGATGTGGTAACCAATATTGATACATATATTCAGTACGAGCTGGAAAATCAGCTGGAAGCCACTGTAAACGAAAACCAGGCGGCAAACCGCGCCACCGGCATTGTAATGAATGTAAATACCGGTGCAGTTCTGGCAATGGCCACCTATCCTTCCTTTGATTGCAACGATCCCTATACCCTGGATGCATGGTCACAGGCAAAATTAACGGAATATGAAACCAGTGATGAGCGAAATGACGATGCATATCAGCTTGCCGTAAAGAAGGTAAAGGAAGAGAACAGCAAGCTGGAGGACGGAAGTGAAGAGCTGACCGCGGCGGCAGATGCGTATTACGATGCAAATTTTGCGGAGCTATACGAGGAAGCCAGAAGCAATAAATATTTTGACCTATTGTATACCATGTGGAAAAACAAGGCAATTACAGAGCTGTATGAGCCGGGCTCCACGTCTAAAATTATGACCACGGCTATGGCATTCGAAGAGGGAGTGACCAATCCTACTGAAACCTTCACCTGTACAGGCAGCTTGAAAATTGAAGGATATTCCCGTCCCATCAGCTGTCACAAGAGAACGGGACATGGTACACTGCCCTATGCGAAAAGTCTGCAGCAGTCCTGTAACCCCGCCCTGATGACGGTGGCCCTGCGTCTGGGCAGAGAGACCTTCTATAAATATTTCCTGGACTTCGGGTATGGTGACGTAACCGGTATTGACCTGCCCAATGAAGTTGCCACATATTATCACAGCTTCGATGATTTTACCACTGTATCTCTGGCGGTCTACTCCTTTGGACAGACGTATAAAACTACCGCTCTCCAGCAGCTGACGGCCATTTCTGCCGTAGCAAATGGCGGGTATCTGGTAACGCCGCATCTGCTCAAGGAGGTAGTAGACAGCGACGGCAAGGTAATAGATACCTACGAAACGGATGTAAAGCGTCAGGTGGTCAGCACAGAGGTGTGTGATACCATTGCAGGTATCCTGGAAGAAGGTGTTTCTACAGACGGCGGCGCGAAAAACGCCTACGTAAAAGGATACAAGGTTGCTGCAAAGACAGGTACCTCAGAGAAAATCGACGAGAAAAACGAAAGCGGAGAATCTTTCCTGCGGGTGGGCTCCTGCGTAGCGTTTGCACCGGCAGACGATCCGGAAATTGCGGTAATTATTGTAGTGGATGAGCCCATGGGCGGCAGCGTCTACGGAAGCGTTGTAGCCGCACCGTATGTGTCCAATTTCCTGTCTACTATTTTACCTTATATGGGATATGAGCCTCAGTATACAGAAGAAGAATTGAAGTCTGTGGAACTGAGCGTGAAAAACTACGTGGGAACTACGACGTCCGAGGCCAGCAGCGATATTGCATCCAAGGGCTTGGAGTGTGAGGTTGTAGGAACAGGTACTGAGGTCACAGGGCAGGTGCCGGCAGCCGGCAGCACCCTTTCCAAGGACAGCGGGCGTATTATTCTTTATACGAACGATGAGGAAGTGAAAAATACTGTAGAAGTACCGAACGTAGTCGGCAAATCTGCCGAGGCAGCCAACCGGATGCTGGTGAACGCTGGACTGAATGTGAGTGTAAAAGGCGCATCCAACAGCAGCGAATCTACCGTTGCCGTGCAGTCAGTGGAGGCTGGAACCATGGTACCGGCAGGGACAGTTGTAGAAATTTCCCTGCGGGATTTAAGTGTAACAGATTAAAAATAGACAACAGAGCAAAAAATCTCCGGAAGTTGAAAGAATAAATCTTCCGGAGGTTTTTATGCAACTGACAAAATTATTAGAGGGATTGGATTATACAGTATGTGGAGCGCCGATGGACCGGGATATTTCGGCTCCTGCCACAGACTCCAGAAGCGTGCGTCCAGACGGATTGTTTATCTGTCTGCGTGGCACAAAAAGGGATGGGCATCGGTACGCCAGAGAGGCAATTCTGCGGGGGGCCGCCGCCTGCGTGTGTGATACATATATATCTGGGATTCCCTGTGTCTTGGTAGAAGATACGCGGCATGCAGCTGCATTGATTTGGAATAATTTCTATGGAAATCCTGGTCGGTCCCTGCGTCTTGTAGGAATTACAGGAACCAATGGCAAAACATCCACCCTGTCCTTTCTGTCATCTATATTGTCTACAGCAGGAGTAAAAACAGGCACCATTGGTACGTTGGGTTATCGTCTGGGCGGCCGGCAGCTGTATTGGGAGGGAGCGGAAAATCCGGATGTCCCCGCGGCGATGACAACGCCGGATCCCCGGTATTTGTACGGAATGCTTGCATATATGAAGGAACATGGGGCGCAGACAGTGGTGATGGAAGTATCCAGTCATTCCCTCGCCCAGCATAAAACAGATCCGCTGTATTTTGATGTAGGGATTTTTACCAATCTTTCTGCGGAGCACCTGGACTATCACAAGGATATGGAAGCGTATTTTCAGGCAAAGGCTTCTTTATTTGACAATTGCAAAACATCTGTAATTAACGGAGATGACCCATATGGCAGACGGATTCGTGGAATTCATGTGGGCATGTATATGGCAAAAAACAGAAGAGTGCGGCCGGAAGGGGTTGCATATCAGCTGTACTACAGAGGAAAAGCCATGCCTATACGCTCCAGAGTAGCGGGAACGTTCACTATATATAATACTATGTTGTCGGCAATTGCCGCAATTGAGATGGGCATTGCTTCCGGAGATATCATACGGGGGATTGCGAATGTCACGGGAATCTGTGGTAGGATGGAGCGAATTGTTCGTGCGGCAGATGCCGGATTTGATGTTTACATCGATTATGCCCACACGCCGGACGCGCTGCGCGCCGCCTTGGAGGGCCTGCGTCAGGCAGTCCCCAGAGGCGGACGTCTCACTGTAGTATTTGGATGCGGAGGGGACCGTGATCGGAGCAAACGGCCGGTCATGGGCAGCATCGCGGCACAATTGTGCGACAGGGTAATTGTCACATCGGACAATGCACGCACGGAGGATAAAAATTCCATTATTCAGGATATTCTTTCCGGAATGACGCTGCGGCCTGCAGATACGGTGATTCCCGATCGGCGAGAGGCTATCATCTATGCAGTGGAAACGGCCATGCCCGGAGAAATTGTTCTTCTTGCAGGGAAGGGCCATGAAAATTATGAAACGGGACCGGGAGGCAAGCAGCCCTTTTCTGAGCGGGATATTGTGTCGGAAACGGTCGCAAGGCTGAAAAAGGGGTAATGGAAGACGGGAAATATCCTGTGGATGGTTGACCGTTGCTGGAAAATATGGTATAATTGCCATAATAAAATGATGGTGTTTTACATTTGACTAACGTAGTATGTGCAAACGATGTGGGAGGGTATATGTTTTATCCCGTATTCTTTATTGGCATATTTGCCGCGACCTTTTTGCTTACGGTGGGAATATCCCATTTTTTGATTCCGGTGCTTGCCAGTCACAAAATGGGCCAGAAGATTTTGGAAATCGGACCCAGGTGGCATAAAAACAAAGAAGGCACTCCCACAATGGGCGGGCTTGCATTTATTATTGCAGCGCTGATTACCGGGATCGCCGCATGTGTGATTATTTTCCTGCGGGAGGGCTCAGAAGAGATTCCATCTCTTGTGCTGACCCTTGCCCTGGCACTGGCCAGCGGTCTGATCGGCATGATCGATGATTTAGCGAAGCTGCGGAAAAAGCAAAACGAGGGACTCACCGCCCCTCAAAAGTTTTTGCTTCAGCTGGTCTGCGCAGGCGTGTACCTGTTCGGCATGCGCCGGTTTGAACAGATTACTACCAATTTATACATTCCCTATCTGGATATTACCATCGATTTTGGAATCGCTTATTACATTATCGCGCTGCTTCTTTTGTGCGGCATGATGAACAGTGTCAATTTGACGGACGGAATCGACGGGCTTGCCAGCTCTGTAACTTTGATTGTGGGCCTGTTTTACGGAGCGGCTGCTCTGTTTCACGGTGTGCTTCCTGCGCCGGGGCTTACTGCAGTGGGAGCCATTATGGCAGGGGCGGCGGCAGGATTCCTCATTTACAACTTCTATCCCGCAAGAGTCTTCATGGGGGATACAGGTTCCCTCTTTTTCGGCGGTCTCGTAGTGGGGGCTGCCTTTATGATGGATAATCCTCTCATTGTGGTTGTGTGTGGTTTGATGTATATTTTAGAGACCGCCTCCACAATGCTTCAGGTGATGTATTTTAAGCTGACGGGAGGAAAACGGCTGTTTAAGATGGCGCCCTTCCACCATCACTTGGAAAAGTGCGGTTGGAGCGAAATAAAAATTGTCGCAGTATTCAGTCTTTTGACAGCGTGTCTTTGTGTTTGTGCATGGTTTGGACTGTGATATGCACAGGAAGGATCTAAGATTACATGAACAATGAAAACCGGTCTTATCAATATGGACGCGGCAGAAGCTCCAGCGGCGTACAGCGGCTAAAGTCTTCCAAGGAGGCGTCTATACGGGGGGCTTCTACGCCGAAGATGCAGCCCTATGGCAGAACTCGCCGGCAAGGCGAGCCCCAGACAGACACTGCCGTTGTTCCGACCCGAGAGCGCTCCCTGCTGAAACGGATAAAGAAAGAGAAGGCGTGGGAAGAGGGTGTGCAGCGGGTACGGCATGGTGTGGATCGTCCCATGCTCATCATTATTTTGGTGCTTCTTTGCCTGGGAACCATTATGGTGTTCAGTGCAAGCTATCCCAACGCGCTTGCTTCCAGAAACGACAGTTTGTATTACATACGCAATCAAATCCTCTGGCTGGTCATCGGGGGCATTTTGATGAGCGTGCTGGTTTTTGTGCCCTACAATGTATACAAAAAGCTTACCCCTGCGTTTTTCCTGGTTTCCATCGGCCTTTTGATACTGGTTTTAGTCATTGGGACAGCCCGTGGCGTTGCTCAGCGCTGGATATTTATTGGCGGCTTTTCCATACAGCCATCCGAGGTGGCGAAAATTGCACTGACCATGATGCTGGCTTGGTATATCGATCGGCACTTTGAGGAAACCTCCAATCGGCTGAATAAGCGCGCCTCTTTGGTAAAAGGGATTATTGTCCCCGGCCTGATTCTGGCACTGGTATGTGGCCTTGTTTTATTGGAGAAGCATCTTTCCGGTACGATTATTTTGGGTATGATCGGCATATGTGTGATTTTCCTCAGCGGCGCAAATGTGGGGAAAATGGCGCTTTGCTATGGAATCCCGGCGGTAGCGGCCGGTGTGGGATATCTTCTCACCAATGAGTATGCGCTGCAGCGGATTCTCACTCTCAGCGACGAAAGTGCGGATGTGCTCAACGAAGCGTGGCAGACTACCCAGGGACTATTTGCCATAGGCAGCGGCGGACTCCTGGGCGTGGGTCTTGGAGAAAGCCGGCTCAAGTACAATTACGTATCGGAAGCACAGAACGATTTTATTTTCACTATCTGGTGCGAAGAAATGGGTTTTGTAGGCGCAGTTTTGCTGATTGCCTTATATGTCGCTTTTGTTTGGAGAGGCACCACTATTGCAAAAAAAGCGCCGGATACCTATTCCTCCTTGGTGGCCTTTGGCATCACCTGCCAGGTGGGGATACAGGCTTTTTTGAACATCATGGTGGTTACGGCGATGATCCCCAATACGGGCATATCCCTTCCGTTTTTCTCATACGGCGGATCGGCCTTGATTATGCTTATGGGGGAGATGGGGATGCTATTGTCAATCTCTAAACATTCCTATCAAAAGAAATAGAACATAGAAGGGCGGAAAGACCATGCGGGTGCTGATGACTGGCGGCGGGACCGGGGGACATGTGAACCCGGCCATTGCCATTGCAGATACAATTCGGGAAAATATGCCACAGGCGCAGATTGCCTTTGTGGGAACAGACAGAGGCATTGAAAACAAGCTTGTACCAGATGCAGGGTATCCGCTGTTTCATGTGAATGTCATGGGACTTCGCCGAAGCCTGTCTCCTAAGAATATCAAAGCAGCCTATCTGGCGCTGACTTCTCCCGCGAAGGCAAAGCGTATCATCAGGCAATGGAATCCGGACATTGTCATCGGCACCGGCGGATATGTCTGCTGGCCGGTGGTCAAGGCCGCTGCAGGGATGGGAATTCCCACAGCACTGCATGAATCCAACGCGGTGCCGGGGATGGCAGTAAAAATGCTGGCTGGTGTAGTAGACCGGATTTATTTGAATTTTGTGGAAGCTGGCGAAGGCCTGCATTGTCCGGAGAAACTTTTGCATGTGGGCTGTCCTCTGCGGGGAGGATTTACAGGAATTTCCCGAGAGACAGCGCGCAGAGAGTTGGGGATTCCGGAAAAAGCAGTATACATTTTATCCTATGGCGGCAGTCTTGGTGCGGAAAAGATCAACGCCGCCGTTCTGGATTTGATGGAGAGCTATACCGGAGGGAAAGAAAATATCGTTCATTATCATGCTACCGGGTCTATTGAAAAAGATATTGCAGCCGGATGGTTTCGAGACAAAAAGCTGGACCGGTTTGACAATCTGCAGCTGACTGAATATATTTATGATATGCCCCGCCGGATGGCAGCGGCGGATATTGTTATCTGCCGTGCCGGCGCCATGACTATATCGGAGCTGGCAGCGGCAGGAAAGTGTGCGGTTTTGATTCCGTCACCCAATGTGACCAATAATCAGCAGTATAAAAATGCAAAGGTGCTGGCGGACAAAGGCGCCGCAACACTGCTTTTGGAAAACGAACAGCTGAGTACTGCGCTGCGGGGTGCGGTGGCAAGACTTGTGGAAAATGACAGCTTGCGCGGGCAGCAAAGTGAAAAAATCAAAAGCTTTGCAGTGCCGGATACCAACAAGCGTATTTTTTTAGATATACAAAGACTGATAAAGGAGAAGAAATAAAAAGGGGGCGAAGTTATGGGCAAGTCTGCGGAAGCATATTATGCAGAAAAGCTGGAGCGATTGCTGCAGATGCAGGAGGCCCAGAAGCAGAAGGCCCAGCTGTCCCCACCCGCAAGGCGGTCGGCGCCGCAGCGGCAGCGCGCTTCCGATACGGACAAGCCTGCCGCAGGGGCAGACAGGGCGTATTATGAAGGGTTTCGCTCCCGTATGCAGCAGACATCGGCTGCTCGCCGGCAGGCAGAGCCGCGCCCGAATCCTTCAAGCAGTCAGAAGCGAACAACGTCCCCACAAGGTGTCCGCGCTGGACAGTCGGGGCATTCTTCTAGTCGGCAGCGTCCGGCAGGGGAGCGGCGGCGTAAGGACGTACTTTCGGAAGAGAAAAAGCGCGTGGAGGCATACAGGCATGCATCGCAGGGGAGAAGGCGGCGGAAGGTACGGGAGGCGCTTGTATCTGTGGCGCTGGTATTTGGTG